>JAICSZ010000029.1 GCA_025936615.1 Pedococcus sp.
CGCCGCCCACAACTATCCCGACACGCCTCGGACGGGCGACCCCGTCACCGGTCTCGACGACCTGGCCGGCGTGCCCTCGTAATACGACCTCCCCGGGGGCACCGCCCGCCACGACGACGGGACCCTCGTGTCGGCGGGTGGCCGGGTGCTGTCCGTGGTTGCCCTCGGCGACAGCCTCGCCCAGGCGCGGGAGCGGGTCTACGAGGCGGTCGACCACGTGGCCCTCGAGGGCTCGCACCACCGCACCGACATCGCGCTCGCCGCCGAGCGGGACGAGCTGCACGTCGGCTGAGGGTCACCTGGCCCGCGGTGCCAACAGGGCGCCGACGGCGGCGAGGACGACAGAACCGCCCATCAGCATCCCGAACACCGTCCCTGCGGGATGCGGCGCGGTCCAGGCGATCGCGGCGCCCGACACCGCGTAGGCGACGGCCTGGGAGACCGAGGGCGCGAGGAACGTCGCGGCCGAGTTCCGGCCCTGGTCGGCCGGCGTGGACAGGGCGAGTACCTGCGTCGAGATCGTCGGTGAGCTCAGGCCCATCCCGACGCCCGCGGCCGCCCACAGGCCGAGCCCGGCCCAGGTGGGCAGCGCGCCCACGGCCAGCATTGCGGGCCCGGCCACCCCCACCGCGACGAGCACGAAGCCGGTGCGCAGCCGAGCCACGGCCGAGGTGCGCCGCTGGGTCACCGCGAGCCCCTGCACCTGGGACCCGGCGGCCCAGAAGAGCCCAGTGATGGTCAGGCTCACGCCGGCCTCCGTGGGGCCGTAGCCGTGCACCTCGGTCAGCATCAGCGGGAGGAGACCGCCGGTGGCGCCGAACGCTGCGCCGAGGAGGCCGCGCAGCAGGGTGAGTGCCGGTATGCCGGGTGCTCCCCTCAGTGCCCCCGCCGGCAGGATCGCGTGCAGCGCCGGCACCAGGGCCGCCACGGCGACCAGGAGCAGGAGCCCACCCCCCGCCTGCGGCAGTCCGGTCCTGGTGACCAAGGAGGCGCCGGCGGTCAGGGCACCGAGGCCGAGAGCCGCCAGGAGCGCCCACTGGGTGGCCGACCGCGACTGCCTGCGCGCATCGGCCGAGTCGAGGTGGTCGGTCGCGGCTCGTCCAGCGGGGGCACCGAGCGCCGGCCGCAGGGAACACCACACCGGCACCAGCAGCGCGATGCCCACGAGGAAGACGGCCCTCCAGCTGACCTGCTCGGCGATGACACCGGCCACCGAGGGCCCGAGCAGCGAAGGCAGCACCCACGCAGCGGCGAAGGTGGCGAAGATCTTGGGGCGCAGCTGTGGTGGGAGGGCGCGGGCCACGAGCACCGTGAGGCCGACGTCGAGCAGGCCCTCGGCCAGGCCACCCACCAGTCGGCCCGCGACGAAGACGCCCATCAGCGGCGCCAGCCCCATGAGCAGCTCACCCGCGACGAACAGGCCCATCCCGGCATACAGCACCGGCACCGGGCCGCGACGGTCGCTCCACAACCCGGCCACCGTCGTCGCGACGACGAACGAGATGAGTGGTGCCGCAGCCGCCGCCCCGAACAGCCACAGCCCGTCGAGGTCGTCGGCGACGCTGGGCAGCACCGTCATCACCGCGCGGTTCTCGAACGCGCCCAGGGTCACCAGTGCGACCGCGCCGATGGCGAAGGGCAGGTGGGCGCGTTGGAGCAGCGATGGGCGGGCGTCGAGCGTGGTGTCGGCGGTCATGGTGGGACAGTCTTGAAGTTGAAGCCAACTTCAAGTCAAGTCGCTCGCCCTGGTGGAGGCGATCAGGTGTCGGCTGCCAAGATGTCGCCATGACGTCGTCGCAGTCCACCGCGCCCGACCTGCCCGGCTTTGCTCACGTCTACTCCGGCAAGGTCCGCGACCTCTATGCGCCGGTCGACCCCCAGACCGGACAGGCCCGCACGGACGCGCTGCTGCTCGTGGCCAGCGACCGGCTCTCGGCGTTCGACTTCGTCCTCGACAGCCCGATCCCGGACAAGGGGGCGGTGCTGACCCAGCTGTCCCTGTGGTGGTTCGAGCAGCTCGCCGACCTCGTGCCCAACCACGTGGTGTCGACCGACGTGCCGACGGAGGTGACCGGGCGAGCGGTGCTGGTGCGCCGGCTCGAGATGCTGCCGGTGGAGTGCGTCGCCCGGGCCTACCTCACCGGGGGCGGGTTGCGCGAGTACCAGACGGACCGCCGGGTGAGTGGGGTCGAGCTGCCCGATGGCCTCGTCGACGGCTCGCGGCTCCCCGAGCCGGTGTTCACGCCGTCCACGAAGGCGCCCCAGGGGGAGCACGACCAGCCGATGCCGTATGCCGCGGTCGAGGGTGCCGTCGGCCCCCGCCTCGCTGCTCGCGCACGCGACCTGACCGTGCGGATCCTCAACCGTGGCAACGAGATCGCGGCGGAGCGTGGGATCCTCATCGCGGACACGAAGGTGGAGTTCGGCGTCGAGGGCGAGGAGCTGGTCCTGGCCGACGAGGTGCTGACTCCGGACTCGTCCAGGTTCTGGCCGGCCGAGCAGTGGGAGCCCGGGCACACGCAGCCCTCGTTCGACAAGGAGTTCGTCCGGGAGTGGCTCACCTCACCGGCCAGCGGCTGGGACAAGTCATCCGGCGAGGCCCCGCCGCCGCTGCCCGGTGACGTGGTGGAGCGGACCCGGGACAAGTACGTCGAGGCCTACGAGCGACTCACCGGACGCCGCTTCAGGGCCTGAGCGGCACCGTGCGGACGCAGCTCCGTCACGGAGCCAGGTCCTCGACCAACCGTGGCACCCGAGCTGCGATCTCGCGGGTCAGGAAGCCGACGGTGCCCACCTCCCGGGCCAGCTCGTCGCCGGCGACGCCGTGCAGGTGGGCTGCCCAGACGGCCGCCTGGTCGGCATCAGCTCCTCGGCCGAGGAGCCCGGCGACGATCCCGGCCTGCACGTCCCCCGAGCCGGACACCCCGAGGCCCGGTCCGCCGCTGTCCGACGACCACAGCCGCCCGTCCGGGGAGGCAACAGTCTTGGTGCGACCACCACAGAGGACCACAAGTCCCGCGTGGGCGGCGAGCCTGCCGGCGGCTCGGCCGGGGTCGCGCACGACCTCGCTCTCGTCCACGGCCAAGGTCTTCGCCACCTCAGTCGGGTTGGCACTCACCACGCACCGGCCGCCGAGGTGGCGGACATCGCCGTGACCCTCGCCGAGGTAGGCGGACGCCACGGCGTCGATCACCAGCGGTCCGTCGAGTGCCGGCACCAGGGCGTGCATCAGCTCCAGGGTCGCCTCCACGTCCGAGAAGCCGGAGCCGATGAGGACGGCGTCCGCCTCGCGGGCCAGCTCGAGCAGGCGCTCTCCGGACCGGGGCTCCAGGTTGCCGTCGGGCGAGGTCGGCACGGGCACCACGAGCGCCTCGGGCACCGCGACCGCCACGGCTGCCGCCACCGACTCGGCGGTGGCGATCTGCAGCTTGCCCGCGCCCGCCCGCAGCACCGCCTCACCGGCGAGCAGCACCGCACCGGGCGTGTGCGCGGTGCCACCGACGACGAGCACGCGGCCGCGAGCCTCCTTGTCCTCGCCCGGTTCCGGGAGCGGCCACCGACGCAGCAACCCCGGCGTGATGTCGATCGCCTCAGCCGGCATGTCCGGTCCGTTCCGCCTTGCTCGGCTCGGCGGTGGCCGCCGCCGTGGACCGGTCGACGGCCTCGGTGTCGGCGAACTTCACGAGGTCCAGGCATCCGTCGCTCGAGCCGTAGGTCGTCATGGAGCAGTTGGGCAGCCGCTCATGCTTGTCGATGTCGAGCAGCTCCTGCTCGGTCAGGTTCTCCAGCACGTACCGGAAGCTCATGATCACGGCCTGGTGCGTGAACAGCCATACCCGCCTGCCCTCGTAGCCGTCCCGCAGGTCCTGCAGGAGGGAGCGGATGCGGAGCGTGACGTCGCACCAGCTCTCGCCCGACGGAGGTTGGTAGTAGAACTTCCCGACGTGGTTGCGGCGCTCGGCCTCCTGGGCGTAGTCCGCCTCGATGCCTCGCCAGGTCAACCGGTCGAAGGCCCCCAGGTCGCGCTCGCGCAGCCGCTCGTCGGTCACAGGCTCGCTGTGCCCCTGCCAAGCAGCCAGGGCCCGCTCGGCGGTCTCGGCTGCGCGCCGGTAGGGCGAGCACACGACGACCTCGGGCCGGCGGTCGTCGGCCAGGTCGTCGATCAGGTGGCCCACCGCGTCCGCCTGCTGCTTGCCGGTGTCCGAGAGTGGCACGTCGGCGTCCCGAAGCTCGATGTCCAGGCGCTCGGCCTTCTGCTCCCTCGCTTCACTGTCGGCGAGGTTGCCGAGGCTCTCGCCGTGCCTGACGAGCACCAGCTCGCTGGGCCAGCGCGTCGTGGTGACCAGAGATCCTCGGGGCATTGCTCGGCACCTTTCGTCGGGGCATGGTGCCACCCTCCATACCCCGTAATGCCGCGCGCTCACCTGCCGCCCGCAGGTCTTTGAGGGGTCTGACGCCCCCTGGTCCGTCAGACCCCTCAAAGACTCCCCCATGGGTCGAGTGCGATCAGTGGTGCATCGCCATCGCACCGGAGCACAGCGGGACGGCCGGGCTGAAGTCCTTGAAGATGCCGTCGGAGTTGGCGCGCCAGATCCAGTAGTGCAGCTTCCACACGCCCAGCGAGGGCAGGTACGTGAAGGTCTGGCCGAGCAGGTGCGGCGCCGGGTCGGTGGGAGCGCCCGGCACGACGTACTCGACCGCGACCAGCCGCGGCGACCCGCTGGACTCGTCGTAGACCAGCGCCTCGGGCGTGGTGGCCCTGAGCGCGCCCTTGTCCGCCAGCAGGTCCATCCGGACGTAGTGCTGGCCCATACCCTTGGACATGCCGTCGTCCATGCAGTCCAGGAAGCGCGTGTAGCCGGCCTTCTCTGCGTTGGGCACGCTGTGGAAGCGCGCGGTCGCCTGCCGTACCGCGTTGAGGTCCGGCTGGCTGCCCTGGGCCGAGGCCGCGGGGAGTGCCACGCCTGCCGCGGCGAGCAGCAGGGCGCCCGCCGCGACGAGGCGGGCCTTGCGCTGGGTGACGTTCCTCATGACGTCACGACCCTTCCTGCACGGGGTAGATCTCGTCGGCGACGAGCCCGTGCGCCTCGCGGTGCACGGTGTTGGCGGCGTCTGCGGACGGCGCCTCGACGAGGCAGAAGATCTTGCCGGCGCCTTCGTCGACCCAGTACCGCAGGTAGTTGACGTCGTAGCCCGCCTGTTCCTGCAGGTCGGCCATGTGGGCGTTGGCGACGTCTGCGACTGCGACTCCGCCCTCGATGGTGTGGACATCCATGAAAAGTGGCATCTCGTCTCCCCTTCGTTCCCCGTGGATCGGGGTCAGCGAAACGGTAGGAGCGCCGGTTCCGCGTGAGGATCGGTGACGAGTGCCTAGGTTGCGGCTCCCGCGGTGCCCAGGTTTGCCGGTGCCAGGTCGTGCGCCCTGGCGACGAGGGCGGCCTCGGCGCGGGACGAGACGCCCAGCTTGGCCAGGACCGCAGCCACGTGGTGGTCCACCGTGCGTTCGGAGATGAACAGCCGGCGGCCGACGGCAGAGTTGGACAACCCCTCGGCGACGAGGACCAGGACCTCGGCCTCACGCGCGGTCAGACCGAGTGGGTGCGTGCGGGTGCCGGCGCGCGGACCGCGCGGCGTGGCGCGCTCGCCTGCCTCGCGGAGCCGGTGGCGGGCGAGAGCCGCACCTGGCGCCGAACCGACCGAGGTGAACAGGTCCAGGGCCCGGCGGAGGCTCCCGACATCACCGGCGACGACGAGGGCAGCCGCCTCCTCGAACGGGCAGCCGTACTTCTGCCAGCCTGCAGCAGCTCCCAGCGGATCGCCCTCCAGCTCGAGCTGCAGGTGGTCCGGAGCCCCGGCGAGCCCGGGCGGCCTGCCACAGCGCGCCATCCACACGGCCGCCTCACCGCGCACCCAGAGGGACTCGCCGGCACCGCGGTCCCAGATGTCCCACACCCAGTCCCAGTCGGCGAACTCCACCTGGCCCAGCCACGCCTGTTGGAGCGACACCATGACGGTGAGCAGTCCCCAGTAGGGCTCACCGTTGCCGCCGGCCAGCTCGCGCAGCTCTCGCATCCGGGCGTCACCCTCCGGGTCGCCCTGCCGCACCAGCGCGGGCACGAGGGAGGTGAGCACGTGGAGCCGGTTCACCGGCGAGATGTGCTCCTGCAGGATTGCTGCGTCGTACCCGACAGCCTCCGCGATCCGGCCCATGCGCAGCAGTGCCGTTCCCCGCGAGGCCCGCAGGCACCACGTGAAGGTCGGCATCTCGATCTCCTGGTTGTACGTGTCGCCCTCGACGAAGGCCCACTCGTACTCGGGGATCCGCAGGTGGTCGACCGCGGCTTGGTACAGGTTCGCGTAACCCCGTGCCGCGTCGCGCTGGAAACCACCCTCGCGGGAGAGGCGAAGTGCTTCGGTGATCTGGGCCCACCCGTCGTCGCCCTCGTAGACCCGGTCGAACCCGAGGTTCTGCAGCACGGACGCGTAGGCCTCCTGGCTGCCGACCTGCCGAGCCAGCACGAGCGCCTCGTTGACCATCTTCCGAGCTGCTTCGAACTGTCCGAGCTCCTGCAGACGACCGGAGTAGTGGTTGAGCGCCCAGACCTTCTCCTCGGACGGCGGCTCGTCCTTCATCAGGGCGTAGGCCTCCTCGATGCACCGCTGGGCGCCCTCCCCGTCGCACAACCGCCACAGCGTGATGGACAGTGCCCGCAGGTTGGCGCTGAGGCGGTCGCGATCGCCGACGAGGCGGTAGTGCGCCACCGCCCGCTCGCGGGGCGCCCGCGCCTCGTCCCACCGGTCCATGTACGACAAGGCCTGGGCCAGCCCCGCGTTCAGCTCGGCCGCGGCTTCGGGCGGCGCCGCCTCGGCGTGGCGCAGCGCGCGCTCGAACTGGGCCTGCGCCTCCCGGGTGGAGGCGAGCGACATGGCCTCCTGGGCCGCAATGGTGGCGTGCACAAGCGCCTCGCCGGATAGTCCGGCCGCGTCGGCGTGGTGGGCAAGGCGGGCGTGGTCTGGCTCCGCTGCCTCGCTGAGCACCTCATGTGCCGCGGCGTGCAGGGCCGCCAGTCGCAGCGCCGGAATCGCATGCTCCACCGCGAGGCGGGTGAGCCCGTGGCGGAACGCGAGCCGCTCCCCGTTGGAGACGAGCACACCGGTGTCGAGGCACTCGTCCAGCGCGGCCGGCGACCGCCCGGCCACTTGGCCGATGGTGTCCGGTCGCTCGGAGTGCACCAGCACCGCCGCGGCATCGAGCAGGTGCTGCGCTGCGGCAGACAGTCGCGCGGTCCGGGCCATGACGGCGTCGGTGACGGTGTCAGGGACGTGGTCGGGTGCGCTGGCCAGTAGCTCCTCGACGAAGAAGGGGTTGCCCGCCGAGAGCCGGTACACCGTGTCGCCGTCCGGATGGCCACGCCGGTGCGCGAGCTCGGTGACAGCGCGCTCGGTGAGCCTGGGCAGCGTCATCCGCCGGGCAGCCCGCTGGCTGCCGATCGAGCCGAGGGCGGCGCGCAGCTGCGAGGCGTGGAGGTCGTCGTCGCGGTAGGTGGCGAGCACGAGGATGCGGCGCTGCGCCAGCCTGCGGGCGAGGTAGGTCAGCCAGTCGAGGGTCGCCTCGTCCGCCCAGTGGAGGTCTTCGACGAGTACGGCGGTCGGGAGCGATGTCGCCACGAGCTGCTCGAGGTGGGCGGTGAAGAGGCGGTTGCGGTCCACCGGGCCGTCCAGCAGGTCAAGCAGTCCGTTGCCCTCCGCGGCCGCAATGTCGTAGAGGGGTCCGAGGGGGCGCGGCGTGAAGCCGCCGTCACACGCGCCGAGCTGCCAGCGGAAGCCGTCGGTGGTCTCCCTGAAAGCCTCGACCAGGGTGGTCTTGCCGATGCCGGCCTCACCAGCGACCAGCACGAACCTGCCCTGGCCCGCGGCCGCCTGGGCGGAGTACTCGGCGAGCGTGGCGAGGAAGGAGTCCCGCTCCAGCAGCTCCACGCGGAAAGTGTAGGAGCGCACCCCCCTCTGGACGCCATGCTTTTGGCTGAGTGCCCGGCCGAGGCGGTGGTGCTCAGCTCACCGGAGTGAGCAGTGCAAGCGGGATGTCGCGGCCGGCCTTCGCCGGGTACCTCGCGAAGGCCGGCGTGCGGGCGATGACCACGTCATGCCACACCTGCTCACGCTCGGCACCCTTCAGCTCCCGCACCGTGACGGTGTGAGGCTGCCGCCCGACCTCCACCTCCGCCGTGGTGGCACGGCGCAGGTTCCTGAACCACTGCGGGTCCCCAGCGCTTCCTCCGCCCGACCCCACCACGACGTACCCACCTTCGTGCTCGAACCAGCTGACCGGCGTAGTTCGAGCGACGCCGGTGCTCCGCCCCTTGACCGTGAGCAGGAGGACGGGTGAGCCTCCGAGAGCCTTGCCGCCGACCTTGCCGCCCGAGCGGCGGTAGGCGAACACGGCGCCCTTCCTCACCACCCTCAGCAGCTGATGGACCAGTGGACTCATGGCCACCTCCTGGGGATCCGCTCATCCTCGCACCTTGCCGGGCTGAGGAGTAGACGGGGACCCGCCCGGCTGCCACGTCCGTGGCACGGCGCGGGAGCCAGTGGCTTCCTGCCCAAGGACCTGCACCTGAGCGATGCCACCGTCAAGACGGACGTCGCGCGGATCCTCGCCAAGACCGGCGCGCGCGACCGGGTGCAAGCGGTCGTGGTGGCCTATGAGAGCGGCTAGGTGCGGGTTGGTCGGGACGCCTCGTGAACCGCGGATAGACTGCGGGGGCTTCCCTCCCGCACCAGTCCCAGGAGACACCCGAATGGGCCACGTCGTCATCGACGTCATGCTGAAGCCAGAGATCCTCGACCCCCAGGGGCAAGCCGTGAACGGCGCGCTCCCACGGCTCGGGTTCGACCAGTTCACCGACGTGCGGCAGGGCAAGCGCTTCGTGCTCTCGGTCGACGGTGAGGTCACCGACGCTCACCTCGCCGCCGCGCGGGATGCCGCCGAGAGGCTGCTGTCGAACCCCGTGATCGAGGACGTCGTGAGCGTGAGGGCGGCCGAGTGAAGGTCGGCGTCGTCACGTTCCCGGGGTCGCTGGACGACCGCGACGCGCTGCGCGCGGTGCGCGCCGTCGGTGCCGAGGCGGTCAGCCTGTGGCACGGCGAGGCGGACCTGAAGGGGGTCGACGCCGTCATCCTGCCTGGCGGGTTCTCCTACGGCGACTACCTGCGCTGCGGCGCCATCGCCCGGTTCGCGCCGGTCATGGACGCGCTCATCCCCGCGGCGCGCGGAGGACTGCCGGTGCTCGGCATCTGCAACGGCTTCCAGGTGCTGTGCGAGAGCCACCTGCTCCCCGGTGCGCTGATCCGCAACGACCACCGCAAGTTCAGCTGCGTCGACCAGCGGCTCGTCGTCGACAGCGCCTCGACCGCGTGGACCTCCGACTTCGAGAGGGGCGAGGAGATCACGATCGTCCTGAAGAACGGTGAGGGCGGCTTCGTCGCCGACGAGCGGACGCTCGACGAGCTCGAGGGCGAGGGCCGGGTCGTGTTCCGGTATGCCGGTGACAACCCAAACGGCTCGTACCGCGCCATCGCGGGGGTCGCCAACGAGCGCGGTAACGTCGTGGGACTGATGCCGCACCCGGAGCACTGCATCGAGGACGGCTACGGCCCCTCGGTAGACGGCGCGAAGTTCTTCACCTCCGTCCTCACGACAATGGCATCGGCATGACTGCACTGAACTCCCCGACGTCGACCACCCACGAGCTCGACACCGTCGAGCACGCCGCGCAGACGCCCGACACCGAGCAGCCGTGGTCCGAGCTCGGGCTCAAGCCCGACGAGTACGCCAACATCCGCGAGATCGTCGGCCGGCGGCCCACCAGTGCCGAGCTCGCCATGTACTCGGTCATGTGGTCCGAGCACTGCTCGTACAAGTCCTCCAAGGTCCACTTCTCGCTCTGGGGCGAGAACACCACAGACCAGATGCGCGAGAAGCTCCTCGTCGGCATCGGCGAGAACGCCGGCGTCGTCGACATCGGAGACGGCTGGGCCGTGACCTTCAAGGTCGAGTCGCACAACCACCCGTCGTACGTCGAGCCCTACCAGGGCGCTGCCACGGGCGTCGGCGGCATCGTGCGGGACATCATGTCGATGGGCGCACGGCCGATCGCCGTGATGGACCCGCTGCGGTTCGGCAACCTCAACCACCCCGACACCCAGCGCGTGCTGCCCGGTGTCGTCGCCGGCGTCGGCGGCTACGGCAACTGCCTCGGCCTGCCCAACATCGGCGGCGAGGTCGTCTTCGACGACTGCTACCAGGGCAACCCGCTCGTCAACGCCCTGTGCGTGGGTGCGATGCGGGTGGAGGACATCCACCTGGCCAAGGCCTCCGGCGTGGGGAACAAGGTGGTGCTCTTCGGAGCCAAGACGGGTGGCGACGGCATCGGTGGCGTCTCGGTGCTCGCGTCGGAGACCTTCGACGAGGGCGGCCCGACCAAGCGCCCGGCCGTCCAGGTCGGCGACCCGTTCGCCGAGAAGGTGCTCATCGAGTGCTGCCTCGACCTCTACGACGCGGGCGTGGTCGACGGGATCCAGGACCTCGGCGGCGCCGGCCTGTCCTGCGCGACCAGCGAGCTCGCCTCCAACGGCGATGGCGGCATGCGGGTCGAGCTCGACCGTGTGCCGCTGCGCGACGCCAGCCTCCGGCCCGAGGAGATCCTCATGTCGGAGAGCCAGGAGCGGATGATGGCCGTCGTCGAGCCGGGCAGGCTCGAGGAGTTCATGGCGATCACCGACCGCTGGGACGTCGAGGCGACCGTCCTCGGCGAGGTGACCGACGGCGACCACCTCGTCATCACCTGGCACGGCGAGGTCATCGTCGACGTCCCGCCGCGTTCGGTGGCCCACGAGGGGCCGACCTACCACCGCCCGCTGGAGCGGCCGGCATACCTCGATGCCCTGCAGTACAACGGGGCCGGGTCTCTCCCCAAGCCCACGACCGGCGAGGCGCTGCGTGCCGACCTGCTGACCCTGCTCGCCTCGCCCAACCTCTGCGACAAGTCGTGGGTGACCGACCAGTACGACCGCTACGTCATGGGCAACACCGCGCTGGCGATGCCCGACGACGCCGGCGTCGTGCGGGTGGACGAGGAGACCGGCCGTGGGGTCGCGGTGTCGACCGACTGCAACGGCCGGTTCGCCAAGCTCGACCCCTACGCGGGTGCCCAGCTCGCCCTCGCCGAGTCCTATCGCAACGTCGCGACCGCCGGTGCCACCCCGCTCGCCGTCACCGACTGCCTCAACTTCGGTTCGCCGGAGGACCCCGGTGTGATGTGGCAGTTCCGCGAGGCGGTCAAGGGCGTCGCCGAGGGCTGCAAGACC
>JAICSZ010000109.1 GCA_025936615.1 Pedococcus sp.
ACCCCGAGCAACCCCATGCAGGAGCTCGTCGACATCCGCGCCGTCTGCGACCTCGCCCACACGGCCGGCGCCCAGGTGGTCGTCGACAACGTGTTCGGCACACCGGTGTTCTCCAAGCCCCTGCAGCACGGTGCGGACGTCGTGGTCTACTCCGCCACCAAGCACATCGACGGCCAGGGCCGCACGCTGGGCGGTGCCGTGCTCGGCACGGAGCAGTTCATCTCCGGCCCGGTCAAGAACCTCATGCGGCACACCGGTCCGGCCATGTCGCCGTTCAACGCCTGGGTCCTGGTCAAGGGCCTGGAGACGCTCTCGCTGCGCGTGGAGAAGCAGGCCACGAACGCGCTCGAGCTGGCCCGGGCGCTGGAAGCGGACCCGCGCGTGAAGCAGGTCCTGTACCCGTGGCTGGAGTCCCATCCGCAGCACGAGCTGGCGCGGCGGCAGATGCTCGGCGGCGGGACGGTGGTGACCTTCGAGATCGACGGGGGCAAGGACGGCGCCTTCGCCCTGATGAACGCCCTGCGGGTGGTCGACATCAGCAACAACCTCGGTGACGCCAAGTCCATGGTCACCCACCCCGCGACCACCACCCACCGACGGCTCACCGCCGAGGCGCGGGCGGCGATCGGCATCACCGACGGGACCGTGCGCATCTCGGTCGGCCTGGAGGACGTCCGCGACCTCGTCGAGGACCTCCAGCGCGGCCTGGCGCAGGTCAGGCCGTAGCCGATCCCCGGGCGGGCAGCCACCAGGTCGGCACCGAGGCCCGCACCCGCTCCACGCTGCCGCTGACACGACCGCCCGCAGTGCGCGTTCGAGCTCGGCCCGGGCCGGCGCCCTTGAGCAGGTAGCCGAGCGCGCCGGCGTGCAAGGCGCGGAGCACCACCGCCTCGCCCTCGGCCATGCTGAGCACCAGCACCGCAGTGTCGGGGAAGGCGCCGAGGACGCGTCGGGCGGCGGCCACGCCGTCCACCCCTGGGCCGGTCGCCTCATGGACGCGAAGGGCACCGTCCGCACGGCCAGCCCGCCGCGCGGACGGTGTCGTGGTCAGCGAACGAGCAGGAGCGCACCCAAGGCGAGCCCGGTGGAGACGGCCGCACAGGCCAGCCCTTGCAGGGCAAGGGACTTCGCCGGGACTCGTATGCCGCGTGCCCGGCACCGCTGCGCCCAGAGCAGGGTGGCGAGGGACGCCCACGGGCTCACCAGCGGCGCGACGTCCACGCCGACGAGCAGTGCCATCAGTCGCGCGGGGTCGTGCGCCGTCACCGACTCCAGCGCGGCGTAGGCCGGCAGGTTGTTGACCACGTTGGCCGCGAGCGCGCCGGTTGCGGCCACCTGCGCCAGCGACGCCGCAGACGTGCCCTCGCCCGCGAGCGTGGACAGCGCCGGCTGCAGGCCGTGCCGGAGAGCGAGGTCGACCGCGACGAACAGGACCGCCACGCCCAGCGCCATGGCCCATGGGACGGAAAGGTGGCGCAGCGTCGTGGGGCTGCGGACCAGCAGGGCCACGACAAGGAGGCCTGCGGCGACGGAGGCGACCCACGCCGGGGGCAGCCCGACGGCGAACAAGGGGCAGACCCCGAGGCAGACGGCCCCCGCGATGCGCAGCATCAACCGGTCGTGGGGATCCGAGGGCGCCTCGGCGCTGAACCGTCCGCCGAGCTCACGACGGTGGAGGAGGTAGAGCACTGCAGCGGTGCCGACGACCGCGGCGGTGGCTGGCGCTGCGGCGAGGCGCAGGTAGCCCCGGTGGCCGAGGCCGAGCGCCTCGAAGTGGTGCAGCGCAAGCAGGTTGGTCAGGTTCGAGACCGGCAGCAGCAGCGAGGCGGTGTTGGCCAGCCAGAGCGTGGTGAGCGCGAACGGGACGGCCGACACGCGCAGCTGGGAGGCGATGGCCAGGCCGACGGGGGTCAGCAGGACCGCAGTGGTGTCGAGGGAGAGGAACACGGTGCACCCGACCGCCAGGGCGACGAACAGCAGCCACAGCAACGGCGTGCGGTGCCGTGCCGCCCGCGCGGTCCAGTGCCCGGCGACGTCGAAGACTCCTGCGGCGTCCGCGACCTCGGCGACGATGGTGATCGCGATGAAGAACACCAGGACGGGAGCGACCCGCCCCAGGACCTCACCGAGCTCCGCGAGGCTCACCCTCGCTGCCGGCTCATGGACGGGCGGTCGCGTCGAGGACCCACGGGCGACCCGCGCGAGACGGCTCTGTGAGCCCGAGCTCGAAGCGGTCCTCGAGCGCGCCGGGGAGGTCCACGACGCGACGCGGGTCGACGCCCAGCTCGCACAGCCGTCGCGCGACCAGCCCGCGGGTGTGCTTGGCCAGGTGCGTGGCCCCGGGGACGCGGACCTGCACCCAGCGCTCGGCGAGCTGCCCCTGCGGCGTCCACGCCGCGGCATACGTGCTCGACCGGCAGTCGACCACGAGCCCATGGCCGGCGGCCCGCGGAAGCACGCGACCCAGCTCGGGACGCCACACCGACGCGAGGGCTCCCACGCCGGGCAGGTTGACGCCCATCGACAACCGGTAGGGCGCGATCGAGTCGGTAGGGCGCACGGCGCCGTAGAGGGCGGAGACGACGACCAGCCAGCGGTTGGCGCGCCGGCGCCCGGTGGCGTCGAGGGTGGCGTAGGAGAGGGCGTCGTAGAGGACCCCTGAGTACACCTGTGCCGCCGGGAGGGACGGCGCCGTGTGCAGGACGAGGTTGCGCGCGATCTCCCTGGTGAGGTTGGGGCTGACCCCGAGGGCGGACGCGGCGTCGGGGTGGGCACTGACCTTGGCCAGCGCCTCCGCGACGACCTGCCTGGTGCCTGCCAGCTCGGGAAAGGACAGCCGCTCGGGTCGCAGGGCCTGGCCGCGGGAGCGACCTGTCTTGGACTCCGAGGGCGGCAGCAGGATCAGCACGCCGCGAGCCTAGACACCCGCGACGAGCTCGCCCGAGCGGGGCGTGGCTGCACTCAACCGAGCTCTCCCACGGCGGGCGGCAGGTCGAGGGTGTGCGCACCGCGGCGCACCTTCGTGGCGAGGTAGTGGGCGTTCGCCCGCGAGAGGTGGACAGCGGTCGGGACCTGCTGGGCCACCGTCACCCCGTGCCGCCGCAGCTGGCGTGCCTTGTCGGGGTTGTTGCTGAGCAGCTCGATGCACGGTGAACCCAGCGCGTGGAGCATCTGGGCCGCGACTGCGTAGTCGCGCTCGTCCACGTCGAAGCCCAGCGCGAGGTTGGCCTCGTAGGTGTCGAGCCCGGCCTCCTGCAGCGCGTAGGCGTCCAGCTTCGCGACCAGGCCGATGCCCCGCCCCTCCTGGCGCAGGTACAGCAGGTAGCCGCCGCCCTGGTCGATCCGGCCGACCGCCTCGCGCAGCTGTGGCCCGCAGTCGCAGCGTTGGCTGCCGAAGACGTCTCCGGTGAGGCACTCGCTGTGCAGCCGGACCAGCGGCATCCCGTCGTCCCCGGCGGCGTCGTGCAGCGCCGACGTCGCGCGGCTGCCGAGCCCCAGGGCGAGGTGCTCCCCGCCGTCGACCAGGCCGTCGAAGGTCACCAGCCGAGCGGTCGTGCGAAAGCCGTCGCCGAAGGCGATGGGCACGACGACCTCGGTGCGGATCGTGGCTGGGGGCAGTGGGCTGGTCATGACTCTGTCTCCTGTCGGCACGGTGCGAACCGGGGTGACATGGCGTAGCGCAGCAGCGCCACGTCGCCGATCTTCTCCACGCCGGCGAGCGTGGCGCGGTGGTCGGGACCCCATGGGAAGGGGCCCGCGTCGGCGAACCGGCGGGCCCGGCAGTCCCCGACGAAGAAGGGCGCCACCACCAGCTGCAGCTCGTCGACGAGGTCGGCACTCAACAGCTGGGTGAGCACCGTCCCGCCACCCTCGACCAGGAGCCGGCGCACCCCGCGCCGGTGCAGGTCCTCGAGCACGCCGACCAGGGACAGGGGGTCGCCACCGTCCAGCGGGGTGGCGACCGTGCCCAGGCGCTCGCGCGCGGCGGCCAGGCAGGGGGTGGCGCAGTAGACCAGGCGCTCCGAGCTGCCGGCCGTGAAGAAGGCCGCTGTGGGGTCGAGGCGCCCAGTGGAGGTCACGGTGACCTTGGTCGGCGACGGAGGGCACCCACGGGCGACCCGCGCCTCGCGCCGTGCCGGCGACCGCACCACCAGTCGGGGGTCGTCGGCGCGGATCGTCTGCGCGCCAACGAGGACGGCGTCGCTGACAGCCCGCTCACCGTCGACCCGGTCGAAGTCCGCCGGGTTCGACAGGATCAGTCGCTCGTCGCCCGCAGAGCCGAGGTAGCCGTCGATCGAGACTGCGCAGCTGAGCAGCGTGTAGGGCCGCTCGGGCGACGGCTGGTCGTCGTCAGCCACGGGCCGGGCTCCCCGCGAGCGCGGCTCCACGGGCAGCTGCCTCCAGCGGGGGCCTGGTGCTCCGCGCGGGCATGGTGGCGCCGACCTTGCCGGAGGTGCGTCGGCGCATGGCCCCCCAGACCACCAGGGCTGCGCCCGGCAGACTCGACACGACGGCCAGCACCCCGAAGACCACTGCGGTGGACACACCGAGGCCCGCACCGAGGCCGGCAGCGCCGAACGCCCACGCCGCTGCGCCCTCGCGCGGCCCCCAGCCGGCGACGTTGAGGGGAAGGCCCGCCGAGACCAGCACCAGGAGCGTCACCGGCAGGACCCGCAGGGTGGGGGCGGTGAGTCCTGCGCTGCGGGCGGCGACGAGGAACGTGGCGACGTGGCCGCCGACCACCACGGTGGACGCGACTGCGAGTCGCGGCCACACGGCCGGGGCGAGGAGCAGCCGCCCTTCGCCGACGAGGCGGCTGTGAGTGCGAGCGAGGACGACCACGGTGCCGGCGACGACTGCGACGACGCCCCAGACCACCCCGCGGGGGATCGGTGACGGCAGCACCACCAGCGCGACGAGGGCCAGCAGCACCTGCACGGCCTGGCCGACGAAGCGTTCCCAGACCACGGAGCGGACACCCAGCAGGGTGTCACCCGTGGCCCGGCCCGTGCCCACCCCGCGGAGGACGTCGCCGACCACGCCGCCCGGGGTCGCGACGTTGACGAACTGGGACCGGTAGCAGGCGGACACCGCGGACGACAGCGGGACGACCACCCCGAGCGTGCGCGCCACGACGCTCCACCGCCACGCGCAGCACACCGTCGTGACTGCTGCTATCGCCGCGGCGGCCACCAGGGACGACGGCTCCACCCCGCGGACGGCCTCGACGAAGGGGCCCCAGCCCAGGCGCCAGACCAGGAGCGCCAGGACCGCTGTGCCCAGCACGGGCCGGAGCCACATCGGGCTGCGGCCCGTGCTGCGGCGGCCGGTCCTGCCCGTGGCGGCCCCCCTTCCGGACACGCTCATCCCCACCCCTTCGTCATGGGCCCACACGAGGAAGACGTATCCCGTCCCGGTGTGGTTCATGCGTCAACGCTGCCGCGATGCTGCGCGCCGTGGTGTCCCAGCCGGCAAGGGTGAGCCGCCGCTCGCGGGCCCCGGCGCGCAGCCGGGTGCGCAGGCGCGGGTCCTCGAGCCACGAGCGCAGGATGCCGGCCAGCGCCGCCTCGTCCCCAGGCGGCACGAGGATGCCCGCCGGTCCGGCATGGTCGTCGCCCAAGGCCTCCCGGACCCCGCCGACGTCGGTCGCGACGACCGGCAGCGCGTGGGCGAGGGCCTCGGCGACGACCATGCCGTAGGTCTCTGCGCAGGACGGCAACACCAGCAGGTCAGCGCCCACGAAGGTCCGCGCCAGCTCGTCGCGTCCCATCACGCCGGCGAAGTGCACGCGCTCCCCGATCGAGCTCCTCTCGGCCTGGCCCTGCAGCGACCCGACGTGTGCTGGGTCGAGATCGAGCGCGCCGACGCAGATGCACCGCCACGACAGGTCCGCGACCCTCGCAAGGGCGGCCAACAGCAGGTCGTGCCCCTTCGCCGGGACGACCGCGGCGACGCAGAGCAGCACCCCACCGGGCTTGCTTCCCCCTGCGAGGTCGCCGGTGTCGACCCCCGGAGCCGCCACGTGGACCCTGCCGGCCTCGAGGCGGTAGAGGTGGGCCAGCCGACGCCGGGCCCACTCACTCGTCACGACGACGCCCGACGCGGCGGCCAGGACGCGGCGCTCGCGCGCGCCGGCTTCGTCGAGCCCGCCGTCGTCGTCGCGCTCACCCAACGGCATGTGCAGCAGCACGACGAGGCGAAGCCGAGCCGCCGCCGGCACGACCACGTCGTCGGCGCCCGAGGCGAGCAGGCCGTCGACGAGCACGCTCGCGTCATCGGGGAGCTCGGAGAACGTGGCGGCCAGCCCGGCCAACGCGACGTGGTCGGGCTGCGGCCAGTCGCCGGGCACGAGGTGCTCGTGCACCGTCCACCCCAGCCCCGCGAGCTCCTCGCACACGCGCCGGTCGTACACGTTGCCACCGCTGGGGCGGCCCGCGTCGGCGACCGACGCCGGGACCACCACGTGCAGCTCGGTCACAGTGGCCGCTCGAAGCCTGCCCCCGCGACGTGGGACTCGCTGAGCGTCACGGCGATCCCGGCGCAGCCCTTGGCCCCCTCGCCGAGCGCTCCGGCGTGGACCCGGTCGGCGAGCCGGTCGGCGACGACGCGGGCCAGCGCCTCGGTGGTCGTGTTGACGCCGGCGAAGTCCGGCTCCTCGTCGAGGTTGCGGTAGTTGAGGTCGGCCAGGACGGCGTGCAGCTGCTCTGTGGCCCGGCCGATGTCGACCACGACGTTGTCGGCGTCGAGCTCCTCGCGCCGGAACGTCGCGTCCACCACGAAGGTCGCCCCGTGCAGGCGCTGGGCCGGCCCGAACACCTCGCCGCGGAAGCTGTGCGCCACCATGACGTGGTCGCGAACGGTCACGCTGAACATCAGTTGGTGCCCTCCTCGTAGTGGATCGTGTGGCACAGCGCGGGGAGGCTGCCGTCCGCCAGTCGGCCCATGACAGCGGGCAGCTCGTCGAACGCTGATCGGCCGGTGATGAGCGCGTCGAACCCCGGGTCTCGAAGCAGCTCGACGGCCAGGGCCAGCCGGTCCGACGTCGTGCGGCGGGACCGCCTGGCGGCGGCCACCGATCCCACCTGGCTGGCCCGGATCGTGAGCCGGTCCGAGTGGAAGGCGCCGCCGAGCGAGAGACGGACCTCGGCGTCGCCGTACCAGCTGAGCTCGACCACGGTGCCCTCCCGACCCAGGAGGTCGAGCGAGA
>JAICSZ010000231.1 GCA_025936615.1 Pedococcus sp.
CAGGGCCCGCCTGACTTTGAATCAGGATTAGCGACGTAGGTTCGATTCCTACCCGGGGAGCAGGACGAGCGAAACGAGGCAGCTCACCGGGAGCGAAGCCGGCGAGCGACCAAGAGCGGCCCCGGGCCCTGTCGGCCACCTCGCCGGGACGGGCGGACACCGGCCGGCGGGTAGCATGAGGCGTCCGGCCGCCCGAGGCCTGACGTCGCAGCAGACCCAACAGTCGACCCTCTGGAGCCTTCGCGCGTGAACACCCCCGCCGGCCCTGACCAGCTCGCCGCCGTCATCGTCCTCGCTGCAGGCGAGGGGACCAGGATGAAGTCCCAGACCCCCAAGGTCCTGCACCGGATCGGGGGCCGGACCCTGCTCGGCCACGCGATAGCCGCTGCGCGCTCGGTGGACCCGCAGCACCTGGCCGTCGTCGTCCGACACGGCCGGGACCTGGTCGCCGCCCACGTGGCTGAAATAGACCCGAAGGCCGTCGTCGCCGACCAGGACGAGGTCCCAGGCACCGGGCGCGCCACGGAGTGCGCCCTCGAGCACCTCCCGTCCGACCTCTCCGGCACGGTCCTGGTCACCTACGGTGACGTGCCCCTGCTGGCCGGCGACACCCTCCATGCCCTCGTCGAGGAGCACACCACGACGCGGAGCGCGGTCACCGTCATCACCGCCCACCTCGACGACCCGACCGGCTACGGCCGGATCCTCCGCGACGAAGACGGCTCCGTCGCAGGGATCGTCGAGCAGAAGGACGCCACCGACCAGCAGCGCTCCATCCGCGAGATCAACTCCGGCATCTACGCCTTCGACGCCGCAGTCCTCAAGGACGCCCTCGCGCGCGTCGGCACCGACAACGCCCAGGGCGAGAAGTACCTCACCGACGTCCTGGCCATCGCACGCAAGGGCGGTGGCCGGGTCAGCGCCCACCTCATCGACGACCTCTGGCAGACCGAGGGGGTCAACGACCGGGTCCAGCTCGCCCGCATGGGCAGGGAGCTCAACCGCCGCATCACCGAGCGCTGGATGCGCGAGGGCGTCACCATCGTCGACCCGGCGACCACCTGGGTCGACGCCGACGTCACCATCGGTCCCGACGCGACGATCCGGCCCAACACCCAGCTGCTCGGCGCCACCACGATCGGTGCGGGCGCCACGATCGGCCCCGACACCACCCTGACCGACACCGAGGTGGGCGAGCGCGCCGAGGTCAAGCGCACCGAGGCCAACCTGGCGGTCATCGGCCGGGAGGCCACCGTGGGCCCGTTCTCCTACCTGCGTCCCGGCACCGAGCTGGGCGCCGGGGGAAAGATCGGCGGTTTCGTGGAGACCAAGAACGCCACCATCGGCGAGGGCGCCAAGGTGCCCCACCTGACGTATGCCGGTGACGCCACCATCGGCGAGGGCGCCAACATCGGGGCGGGCACCATCTTCGCGAACTACGACGGAGTGGCGAAGCACCACACGACGGTGGGCCGGCACAGCTTCGTGGGGTCCGACACCGTGCTCATCGCACCGGTGAACATCGCCGACGGCGCCTACGTCGGCGCCGGCTCGGCCGTCACCGGTGACGTCGAGCCCGGCCAGATCGCGCTGGCCCGTGGCCGTCAGCGCAACGTCGACGGCTGGGTGGCCCGGGCGCGGGCCGGGACCAGGACGGCGAAGGCGGCCGAGGAGGCCCTGGCCGGCCGCGAGGGGGACGCGAGCGAGACGGCGACCGGCGACGACGCTGCGACCACGCGGCATACCGGCGACGCGGGAGAAGGGCAGGCACGAGGGTGACCGGCGTCGTCAAGGCCACCGAGAAGAACCTCATGCTCTTCTCGGGTCGGGCCCACCCGGGTCTGGCCAAGGAGGTCGCAGACCTGATCGGCACCGAGCTGGTCCCCACGAGCGCCTACGACTTCGCCAACGGCGAGATCTACGTGCGCTACGAGGAGTCGGTGCGTGGCTCGGACGCGTTCGTCATCCAGAGCCACACGAAGCCGATCAACGAGGCGATCATGGAGCAGCTCATCATGGTCGACGCGCTGAAGCGGGCCTCCGCCAAGCGGATCACGGTGGTGCTGCCGTTCTACGGGTACGCGCGCCAGGACAAGAAGCACCGGGGCCGTGAGCCGATCTCCGCCCGGCTGATGGCCGACATGTTCAAGGTGGCGGGGGCGGACCGGCTCATGGCGGTCGACCTGCACACCGCACAGATCCAGGGCTTCTTCGACGGGCCGGTCGACCACCTCATGGCGCTGCCGATCCTCACCGACTACGTGCGGGAGAAGTACGGCACCGACCGGCTCGCCGTGGTCTCGCCCGACGCCGGCCGGATCAAGGTGGCCGAGCAGTGGTCGGAGCGCCTCGGCGGCGCACCGCTGGCGTTCATCCACAAGACGCGCGACATCGACCGGCCCAACGAGACCGTCGCCAACCGTGTCGTCGGCGAGGTCGCCGGCCGGGTCTGCATCCTCGTCGACGACATGATCGACACCGGCGGCACCATCACGAAGGCGGCCGACGCGCTCCTGGACGACGGGGCAGCAGGCGTGGTCATCGCGGCGACGCACGCCATCCTGTCGGGCCCTGCAGTGGAACGGCTCAACGCCTGTGCGGCTCGCGAGGTGATCGTGACCAACACGCTGCCCATCGAGGACGAGAAGGTGTTCGACAAGCTCACCGTGCTGTCCATCGCGCCGCTGCTCGGCCGCGCGATCACCGAGGTGTTCGAGGACGGGTCGGTGACGAGCCTGTTCGACGGACGCGCCTGAGCGACTGCCTTCGGTATGCCGCGTGGCCGGCCCGGCGCCGCGCGCCGGCTTCAGGTCGCGTCGGCGGCCCTGCGCTGCCGGTAGGCGGCGACGTTGGCACGGTTGCCGCAGCCGCCGTCGCAGTAGCGCTTGGAGCGGTTCTTCGACAGGTCGACCACGACGTCCTCGCAGTCCGCGGCCGCGCAGATGCCCAGCCGGCCGAGCTCGTCGGCGCGGATGACGTCGACCATGGCCATGGCCGCCTCGACGGCCATGCGGGTGGCGAGCGGCGCCTCGGGCGGGGTGGCGTGCAGGTGCCAGGTCCACTCGCCGTGTCGGACCAGCTGGGGGAGTGCGCGCGCCTCGGCGAGCAGCTCGTTGACCAGGGCCGCAGCCTCGTCGGTGTCCACCGTCCAGAGCTGTCGCAGCCGCGGTCGCAGCGCCCGCACGGCCTCGAGCTCGGTCTCGTCGTGGGTGCGTGACCCGGTCCACCCCCACTCGGCCACGAACGCCTCGAGGTCGCCGACGGACCCCAGGTCCTCGGAGTCGGTGGGGAGGGTCGCGGCCGTGTTGACCAGGGCGGCGGCGCCGCGCAGGGCGACCTCGGTGTCATGGGCAAACAGCATCTTGACTCCTTTCGACTGCGGCGGCTACCGTCAGGAGTGTAAACGTTTTTGATCATGACAGGAGTTCCTCCATGCGGGCTCGCGCCGCCTCAGGGCTGTGGTTCGCCGTCGCCTCGGCCGCCACCTTTGCGACGAGCGGGCCGTTTGCGAAGGCGCTGCTCCTGGAAGGGTGGAGCTCCGGGGCCGTCGTGCTGCTCAGGGTCGGCGGCGCAGCGCTCGCCCTGGCCGTGCCGACCTGGCTCGCCCTGCGCGGGCGCTGGGCCCTGGTCCGCCACAACCTCGGCCCAGTGCTCGCGTATGGCGCCGTTGCCGTGGCCGGTTGCCAGGTCTCCTACTTCTACGCCGTGCAGCGGCTCGACGTCGGCGTCGCGTTGCTCCTGGAGTACCTCGGCATCATCCTGGTGGTGCTCTGGGTCTGGCTGCGCACACGCCGTGCGCCGGGGCGCCTCACCGGGCTGGGCATCCTGCTGGCCGTCGCCGGGCTCGCACTGGTGCTCGACCTCACCGGCCAGAGCCGACCCGATCTCGTCGGGGTCCTGTGGGGACTGCTCGCCGCCACCGGCCTGGCGACCTACTTCGTCATCGCCGCCAAGGACTCCGAGCTGCCCCCCGTGGCGCTCGCCGGAGTCGGCATGGGCGCCGGGGCCCTGGTCCTTGGGGTGCTCGGCGCGGTGCGTGTGCTGCCGATGCACTTCTCCGCAGCACCGGTCACGCTCCGGGGCGTCGAGCTGCCCTGGTGGACCGCCATCGGCGAGCTGGCCCTGGTCGCTGCCGCCGCGGCATACCTTCTCGGCATCTTCGCCGCACGGCGACTCGGCTCCACCGTCGCCTCTTTCGTCGGGCTGACCGAGGTGCTGTTCGCAGTGCTCTTCGCGTGGCTGCTCCTGGGCGAGCTGCCCCGGGTCGTGCAGCTGGCCGGTGGGGTGCTCATCGTCGGCGGGGTGGTCGCGGTCCGGGTCGGCGAGCTGCGCCGGGTCCGTGCCGAGGCGGCGTGCGGCAACGCCGGGGACGCGGATTTCGCACTCCCTGCAGCCGTCGCCTAGACTCTCGGGGTTGCCTCGGCGAGGGACACAGCACGGCCTAGGCCGTCCGTCCGTGATCGACGCGGTGGAGCCTTCGTGCTGCGCCCCGCGTCGAGGCCCACCGCACGTTCGAGTTCCCCACCGCCACAGGAGTGTCCGTGTCTGACAACAGGCTCGTCGCCGAGAAGCG
>JAICSZ010000224.1 GCA_025936615.1 Pedococcus sp.
AAGATCGAGTAGCCGCCGCCGGTGGTCGGCAGCTGGGTGTCCTTGTAGACGATGAAGAACTGGTCGGCGTTGCTGTTGGGGTCGTTGGTCCGGGCCATGGCCAGCGTGCCCGTCGGGTAGTCGCCGCTCTTCGGGGCGTTCTCGAGACCGAACGTGTATCCGGGCCCGGTGCCAGTGCCTCCCATCGGGTCGCCACACTGGAGCACGTAGATGCCTTCGGTGGTGAGCCGGTGGCACGGTGAGCCCGCGAAGTACCCCGCCTTGGCGAGGGAGACGAAGGACGCCACGGTCTGCGGGGCCTTCGCGCCGTCGAGCTCGAGGGTGAGGTCGCCGCAGTTGGTCGTGATGACGGCAGTGAACGTCTTGCCTGCAGCCGTCTTCTTGTCGGGCAGCTTCTGTGTCTTGATCGACCTGGGGCCGGCGGGGGGAGCCGTGCAGCCGGGGACGGATGCGCTGGTGGGTGCAGTGCTCGGCGTCGTGGCAGCCGAGGAGGTTGCCGGTGCGGCTGCAGGGTTCTTGTCGTCGTTGCCGAGCTTCGTGGTGAGGAAGATGAAGCCCGCGATGACGGCGACGATCGCGACGACGACGACCGCCACCTGTCGGTTGCGGGCCGCAGCGGCCTCCTTCTGGGCGATCTTGTGGTCCAGCTTCTCCTGCTTGCGGCGCGCCCTGGCCCGCTCCTGCTCCCTCGTCACGCGCGTCAGTCTAGGCAGGCCACCGGGTGGCTAGGCTGCGGCCCGTGCTGACCCTCGCGTTCCCCGGCCGTGTCATCGATGCCAACTGCTACGTCATCGCGCAGGGGCCGGGGCAGGAGTGCCTGGTCGTCGACCCGGGCATCGGCATCGAGGACACCCTGCTCGAGGTGCTGCGCGAACACCGGCTGCGCCCGGCGGCGGTGCTGCTCACCCACGGACACCTGGACCACGTGTACTCGGTGACGCCGGTCTGCGGGGGTGACACCGCGGCATACATCCACGGCGCCGACCGGTATCGCCTGCGGGACCCACTGGCGATCGTCCAGCCCGCGTTGTTGGCGATGGTCGAGCAGGAGTTCGGACGCCGGGCCACCTGGCGCGAGCCCGAGACCGTGGTGGAGGTGACCGACCGCGAGACCCTCGAGCTTGCGGGGCTCTCCGTCGAGGTCCTCCACGCCCCTGGCCACACCGAGGGGTCCGTCCTCTTCCGTATGCCGTCGGTGCCGGACGCCGTGTCGGCGCAGGTGTCGGTGTCCTCCACCGTCGTGAGCGGCGACGTGCTGTTCGCCGGCTCCGTGGGGCGCACCGACCTGCCCGGCGGGGACCAGGGCGCCATGCAGCGCACCCTGCGCGACGTGGTGCTGCCACTCCCGGACGACACGCTCGTGCTGCCCGGCCACGGGCCGGCGACGACCGTGGAGCGAGAGCGGGCCAGCAACCCCTACCTGCAAGGATTGGGCACGTGAAGATCACCCCGATCAGCGGCTTCCCCGAGTACCTCCCGGCGGAGCGGATCGTCGAGCAGCACTTCCTCGACGTGATCCGTGAGACCTTCGAGCTGCACGGGTACCCCTCGATCGAGACCCGTGCGGTGGAGCCCGTGGACCGGCTGCTCGGCAAGGGCGGCGACGCCGACAAGGAGATCTACGGCATCACCCGCCTGGCCGGCGAGGAGGACCCGGCAGCGGCCAGGGACGTCGAGCTCGGGCTGCACTTCGACCTCACCGTGCCGTTCGCCCGCTACGTGCTCGAGAACGCCGGACACCTCGCCTTCCCCTTCCGCCGCCACCAGGTACAGAAGGTGTGGCGCGGCGAGCGCCCGCAGGAGGGCCGCTACCGCGAGTTCACCCAGGCGGACATCGACGTCGTCGACGTCGGGGAGCTGGCGCCGCACTTCGAGGCGGAGATGCCGCTCGTGGTCGCGGAGGTGTTCCGCAAGCTGCCGATCGGCCAGATGGTCATCCAGGTCAACAACCGCAAGATCCCCGAGGGGTTCTACCGAGGGATCGGCATCGAGGATGTTGCGGGCACCCTGCGCATCGTCGACAAGCTCGACAAGGTCGGTCCGGAGAAGGTCGCGGTGATGCTGGTCGAGGCCGGCTGCACCGACGAGCAGGCCCAGCAGTGCCTCGCCCTGGCCGCGATCCGCACCGAGGACCTGGCCTTCGTCGACGAGGTCCGCGCCCTCGGTGTCCAGCACCCGACCCTCGACGAGGGCCTCCAGGCGCTGGCTGCGGTGATCCGCACCGGCCTGGACAACGCACCTGGCGCCATGGTCGCCGACCTCAAGATCGCCCGCGGCCTCGACTACTACACCGGCACCGTCTACGAGACCCAGCTCGTCGGCCACGAGTCCTGGGGCTCCTTCTGCTCCGGAGGGCGCTACGACTCGCTCGCCTCGGACGGGAGGACCACCTACCCCGGGGTCGGCATCTCGATCGGTGTCAGCCGCCTGCTCGGCCTGCTGCTCGGGGAGGGCCTGGTCCGGGCCAGCCGGTCCACCCCTGCGTGCGTGCTGGTTGCGGTCAACGACGAGGAGAGCCGCGCCGCCTCGACCCGGGTCGCGACCGCGCTGCGCGAGCGCGGCATCGCGTGCGAGGTGGCCCCGAAGCCGGCGAAGTTCGGCAAGCAGATCAGGTACGCCGAGCGCCGCGGTATCCCGTACGTCTGGTTCCTCGGGGCCGCCGACGCCGAGGAACCGGCTGGCGCCGGCGACCAGGTCAAGGACATCCGCAGCGGCGAGCAGGTGGACGCCGACGCAGCGACGTGGACCCCGCCGCCGGAGGACCTCCACCCACAGGTCGTGCGCGTCGAGGGCGCGTCGTGACCGAGGCGCCGAGCCCCGTCACCCACCCGCGGGCGAGCGGCGTGCAGCTGCACGTCACCTCCCTGCCCGGCGGCCGGCTCGGTGAGGAGGCGCGTCGGTTCGTCGACTGGCTCGCCTCGGCCGGCCAGTCGGTGTGGCAGGTCCTGCCGGTCTCGGTGCCGGACGAGCACGGCTCGCCCTACAAGTCCCCGTCGGCGTTCGCCGCCTCACCGGCGCTGCTCGAGCACCCGGAGGCGTCGGTCAGCCGAGCTGAGCTGGAGGCGTTCGCGACGGAGCAGGCGTACTGGGTGGGGTCGTGGACCGACTTCGGGGGCGACCTCGCCGACCAGGTGCGGTTCGCCCGCGAGTGGGCTGCGTTGGGCGACTACGCCCGCCGGCGCGGGGTCCGCCTGATGGGGGACGTCCCGATCTACGTCGCACCGGAGGGTGCGGACGAGCGGGCGTGGCCGCAGTTCTTCCGCACCGACGCCGTCGCAGGGGTGCCACCGGACGCCTATGCCGCGACCGGTCAGCTCTGGGGCAACCCGCTCTACCACTGGGACGCGCTGCGCGACGACGGCTACCGCTGGTGGGTGGAGCGGCTGCGCCGGACCTTCGCGCTGTTCGACGTGGTCCGGCTGGACCACTTCCGCGGGTTCAGCGCCTACTGGGCCGTCCCGCAGGGGGCCGAGACGGCACTCGGTGGGCACTGGGAGCCCGGTCCCGGGCGGGCGCCGTTCGACGCGGCCCGGTCGGCACTCGGCAGGATGCCCCTATTGGCCGAGGACCTCGGTGACATCGACCAGGCCGTCATCGACCTGCGCGACACGCTCGGCTACCCCGGCATGGCGGTGCTGCAGTTCGCCTTCGAACCCGCCTACGCCGACAACACCCACGACCCCCTCAACCAACGCCCCAACCAGGTCGTCTACACCGGCACCCACGACAACGACACCGTCTGCGGGTGGTGGTGGGTCCTGCCCGAGCACCGCAGGGCGATGGCCAGGGCTGCCTGCCGCGAGGCGGGTGTAGCCGCCGACATCGACCACGAGCCGTCGTGGGCGGTCATCGAGCTGGCCCTGAAGGGGCCGTGCGGCCTCGCCATGATGCAGGCCCAGGACGTCCTCGCCCTCGGGTCCGCGGCGCGAATGAACGAACCGGGCGTCGAGGGCGGCTGGCGCTGGCAGATGGAGCCGGGTGCGCTCACCGACGAGCACGCCCAGCGGTTGCGGGCACTGACCGAGGCCTCAGGCAGGCTCGGCGGCCACTGAGCTCGGCGGGCGCAGCCCGGAGTCGCGCAGCTCGAGCAGCGCCAGCGCGCGGATCGTGACGGCGTCCCCGCGCCGCCACGCGCCGGTGGGGTCCGCGCTGACCGCGGCCAGCCGGCGCACCGGCTGGCGCGCCATCGCCCGCAGCGCGAACAGGTCGAGGTCAGCGGCGGCGTCGATGAACCGCTGGGCCGCGGTCGCGCGCTGCACGAACCGGCCGCGCAGCAGCGCCCACACCAGGCCCACCACGATGATCGGCACCAGCGCGGTGACCCACCCGAGGATGTTCGCCAGGTGGGTGACGGCGTCGACCAGGTCGGTTCCGGCGCGCTCGATGGTCGTGCCCGCCCCGCCGGCCCTGCGGAACGGCTCGGCGACCTTGTCTCCCACCAGTGGCACGTCGCGCACCGCGTCGCCCGCGCCGGCCATCTGCTCACGAAACCCGGAGCCGGCGCTCTCGAGCTGGTGACCGGGAGCAGCCAGCGCCATCGTCGTGTCGTGGACGAGGCGGGCCCCCCCCCCCCACCCCCACCCCCCCCCCAGCCAACCCACGTAGGCCCGGAAGTGCAGGGTGCGGCGGCCCCG
>JAICSZ010000283.1 GCA_025936615.1 Pedococcus sp.
CGCACGCGGGTCTACCGGGTCCTGCCGACCGGGCTGCAGAAGCTGCAGGCCGAGATCGACAGGTTCTGGACGACCGAACTCGACCTGCTCGTCGCCGACGCGCACCGTTTGAAGGGAACACCATGAGCTTCACCAAGTCCGCCGTACTCCCCGTCACGCCGGACGAGGCGTTCGCGCTGATCACCGAGCCGGAGCGGCTGCGTCGCTGGAAGACGGTCACCGCGAGCGTCGACCTGCGAGCGGGCGGCGAGTACCGCTTCACCGTCGTGCCGGGCCACGTCGCCGAGGGCACCTACCACGAGGTCGAGCCCGGACGCCGCGTGGTCTTCGGCTGGGGCTGGGAGGGCGACCCCGAGCTGCCCAAGGATGCGTCCACCGTGACGATCACGGTCGAGCCGGTCGACGGCGGCTCGAAGGTCACCCTCGTCCACGAGGGTCTCACCGAGGCCCAGGCGGTGGCTCACGCCGAGGGCTGGAACCACTTCTTCGAGCGCCTCGAGCGGCTCGCCGCCACCGGTGACGCCGGTCCGGACGAGTGGGCCTGGGCGCCCGAGAACCTCACCCCGCTCGTGGCGGCCGACGCGGCCCTGGCGGTGATCCAGCCGGTCCTGCGCAACGTCACGCCGCAGGACCAGCCCAAGCCGACCCCGTGCGCCCACTTCACGGCCCACGAGCTCGCAGAGCACCTGCTCGGCTCCCTCGCCCAGGTCGGCAGCATGGCCGGCGGAGCCGCCCTCACCGTCCCCGACCAGGGCTCCCTGGAGGACAAGGTGTCCGTCCTCGCCGGTCAGGCAGTCGACGCCTGGCGCGCCGTCGACCTCGACGGCACGGTGCCCGGCCCTGGTGGCAAGGACGTGCCGGCGATGTTCCTCGCCAGCATCCTGCCGCTCGAGCTGCTCCTCCACGGCTGGGACCTCGCGCAGGCCTCCGGCCAGCAGCTGAAAGTCTCGGACGAGGTCGTCAGCTACGTCCACGACCTCAGCCGTGGCGTCATCAGCCAAGGGCGGGGCAGCTCGTTCTCCGACGAGATCACTCCCGCTGCGGACGCCGACGCCGTCGAGCGCTTCGCCGCCTACGCGGGGCGCACCCCGCTCCCCGCCTGACCTCACAAACCCAGCACAACGAAACCCCAACCACCACAAGGAGATCCACCATGAGCAAGTTCGTGTTCGTCTACCACGCCCCCACCCCGCCCGCTGACGCCCAGCCTGCCGACCCCGCCGAGATGGAGAAGGTCATGGGCGAGTGGATGGCCTGGTCCGGTCGCGTCGGCGACGGCATGGTCGACTTTGGCACGCCACTCGCGGGCGGGGTGCAGGTCACCCCGGAGGGCACCTCGCCCAGCACCCGCGACGTCGTCGGCTACACCATCCTCGAGGCCAAGGACCTGGACGCCGCACTCGCCCTGGCAAAGGACCACCCGCACCTCAACATGCCCGGTGGCTGCTCGATCGAGGTCCACGAGGCACAGCCCGTCCCCGGCATGTGACCCGGGGCGTGGCGCCACAACGGCGCCACGCCACCAAGAGATCAGGTATGCCGCGGGGCCCAGCACCGCGGCATACCTGTCCTTGGCGCCGGGTCGGGCGCGCTGCTGGCGCGCTGTGAGGAGGGTGTGCACCAGTGGTCCCGGCCCTGATCGCACGACGGTTCAGGCGTGGACGCTGGCATCGACCTGTGCAGACTGACAACCGGAACCCAGGTTGTGAACGGTTTCTGCGCGATCGACCGCCTGCGCCGGAAAGCCACCCGTTCGGACGAGGCTCGTCTCCGTCGTGTCCAGCCGCGGCGCGAGAGCGCGTCCGTGTCGGCAACCCACACCTACGGGCTCAGGCGGTAGGTCCGTCGCGCGTAGTCGTCCACCGCATCCACGGAGCTCCGAATCCCCGCCACCACTGCCAGGAACGGCTCGCGCCGAATCGCGTGTAACCGCAGCTCGGTCACGGCCGTGACCGTCGCAGTCCGGGGCACGTCGCGCAGGAGCGCGAGCTCGCCGAACCAGCCCCCCGCCCCGAGTTCCCGGACGACCGCGTCGCCGATGGAGACTCGCGACTCACCTTCCGCGATGACGTAGAACCGGTCCCCCACCTCACCCTCGACCACCACTGGTCGCCCCGCCGGCACCATCACGCGCTCGGAGTCCAGGGCCAGCCGGTCGAGCTGCCGTGCCGGCAGCAGGGCCAGTGCGGGCACGCCCCGCAACAGCGCGAGGACGTCCATCGGCACCTGAGCCATGGCGTCGGTCCGACGCAGTGGCCGCAGCGTCGCCACCAGCAGCACCGGCAGGACCAACCCGGCCACGACGAAGGCCCCCCGGTCCCCCGCCAACGACACGACCAACGGCGCGAGCAACGCTCCGACGGCCAGCCCACCCATGATGGTCGCCTCCTGGAGGCCGAAGACCGCGGTCAGCAACCGGTCGGGCAGCACCCGCGCGACCTGCGTGCGGACGCCCACGTCGACGAACACCTTCCCGGCGCCGGATGCCGCGATCAGTGCCATCGCCACCAGTGGCGTCGTCGAGAGGCCAGCGATGGCGATGGCGCCTCCGGTCGTGATCCCACCGAGGACCAGCGCCGGTACGAGGCGCTGGCGGCCCAACAGCGCGAGCGCGGCGACCGCTCCGACCATGCCGCCCACCCCGAGCAACGCGTTGAGCAGCCCGGGCCCGGACTCGCCCATCTCGAGGAGGTCGATGGCCAGCAGCACGAGCAGGATGTCGAGCATCCCGACCAGCACGTTCTCCGCCCCCACCAGGAGCGTGAGCACGCGCGCCACGGGATCAGCTCCGACCTGCCGCACCCGCTCCCTCACACCGACGCGCCCCACCGCGAACTTCCGCGAGACGCGCAGCCGCACGGTCAGCAGCAGCGCGACGACGCTCGCCGCACCCATCGCCACGACGACACCACCGGCCCCCCACGGCACGATGAGCAGCCCGCTCAGCAGCGGCCCGGCGAACATCGCGGCCGCCTCCACCCAGCCGGAGGCGGCGTTGCCGGTCGTGAGCTCAGCGGTGGTCTCGGAGAGGTCCGGCACGACCGCGAAGTGAACGGGCCGGGTCATGCTCACCGCCACGGCCGCGAGCGCGGCCAGCACCGCGACAACGGGGTACGGCATCTCAGCCACGAGAGCCACCCCACAGGCCAGGAACGTCACCGCCTGCAACCCGTAGCCGACCGCCAGCGCAGTTCCACCCGGCAGCCGCGCCAGCACCACGGCAATCACGGGTGCCAACAGTGCAGCGGGCACCAGCTGCACGACGGCGATGAGGCTGGCTCCGTGGACGCCCCCGATCTCGTAGGCCCAGACGAGGATCGCGATCCACGTCGCCCACTCCACTAGGTTGAAGACGAGGTATGCCGCGAGGGCACGTCGCAGGCGACCGTTGCGCGCCGCCGTGGCCAACACGGCATACCTGCTTGTCGGCACCGTCTCCACGAGCCCTCCCTCCGCTGCGTGGGCGCAGGATAGGGGCCCCGACGTACGGCCCCGTCACCGCACAACCTGCCCGACCGCACCTGACCTTGCCGTCGTGGCAGCGGTGCAGCCGGTCGGGCCACCGGAAGACACCGGGGGTGTGCCGCGTCGCCGGACCGCGCGGGACACCCCCGGTGAGAGGTGTGGGCTCCGGGGTCAGCCCTTGCGCAGCTGGGCCGCGTGCAGCGTGACCATCCGACCGCCGATGCTGTCGGAGTCGAGCGTGTCCGGGTCGGAGACGGCGTAGTTGCCGACCACGTCGAGGGTGTAGGTGCCCGCCGCCGTGACGGGCACCTGCACGGTCGCGGTCCCGGCGCCCTCGGTCATCGACTCGGTCGACGTACCGACGACTGCCCCGGACGGGTCCTTCACGGTGACCGTGTACGAGGTCCCGTTGATGCCCACCGCCGCGAGCGAGGGGTGGGACAGGGACACCTTGAGGTCGCTCACGCCGCTGCCCACCGGGACGGTGTAGGTGTGGCTGTCGGTCCCGCCGACCGTCGCTCGCGGGCTGTCATACGTCCAGAAGTCGCTCCTGGCCACCTGCCAGCCGTCCTTGGCGAGGACGCGCGCGTCGGCCTTGGCGCTTAACCGGGCAAGGTCCTTCGCCCAGTTGCGCCCCGTCACGAGGTC
>JAICSZ010000417.1 GCA_025936615.1 Pedococcus sp.
CCCGCATCGCCCGCTGGCCCTCGATCACGTCGGTGTAGACGTCGGGCAGCGGGCCGTCGTCGCGCACGGAGCCGACGAGGACGTACTCCTTGTCGCCGGTCACCAGCGCATGCATGATCCCGCTGGTCAGCACTCCCTGGTCGACGGCGGCCCGGATCGAACCCGCCTTGCGGATCGTGTTCAGGGCGCGGATGTGGTGCTCGTGCCCGTGCTCGACGCCGCGACCTTGCGCGAGGTCGACGCCCAGGGAGGTGCCGAACAACGACGACTCGATGTCGTGGGTGGCCAGCGCGTTGCCGGCGAAGAGCACGTCGACGAACCCGGCGCGCACCAGCGCGACCATGGCGGGCGCCGCGCCGGTGTGGACCACGCCGGGACCGCCGACCCACAACACCTTCTGGCCGTTCGCCTTGGCCGCGCGGATGCCGTCGGCGACCTGCCGCACCAGCACGGCCTGCGGCTTCTCGCTGGAGACGTCGGACTCCATGAAGCCGAAGGAGCCCTCGGCCTTGGTGAGCACCGGTGCGTCCACCCGCAGTCCGGACGCCCCGCACACCACCAGCATGCCGGCCTTCACGTCGGCCATCGGCAGGGTGTAGATGCGTGCCGGGTCGGAGGAGTCGTCGACGATCAGGCCGCAGTCCATCTCGGGGTTCTCCACCGAGATCCACCGGCCCTTCCAGCGCACCCGGGTGTCCAGGTTCGTGGTCGAGTAGAACCCGTCGGGGAACACGCCGTCCAGCTCGCAGACCGACGTCTCGGCCTCGCCCGGGTCGACCTGGTTGACGCCCCGGCTCTGCAGCCGCATCAGCAGCCGCTGCAGCGCCTCGTCGTCGCCGGCGGAGATCGTGATCGTGGCCGAGGAGAGGTCGGCCGCCTCGTGGCCGACCTCGAAGCGGTCGATCACCCAGTCGCCGCCGTACTCCCGGACGTCGTCCAGCACCCGGGACAGGATCCCGGTGTCGATCAGGTGGCCGGTGATCTCGACGGTCTCGCTCTCCACGCTGCGCAGGCTACACATGCGTGGGGTGGTACTAGAGAACTGCTCCGTCGTCCCAGCCGTCGCCACGGTCGCGCGGCATGGTGGCCACCAGGAACACGAAGCCCCCGACGAAGGCCGCGGCGACCGCCAGGGTGAGCAGCGTCGGCACCTCCCACCCGGTCAGCGTGTGCACGAACACGGCCACCAGCAGCACCACCGGTGACCCGAGCAGCCCCGCCCAGGCCAGCCGGCGGGCCGGTGTCCCCCGCGGGATCGGCGGTGGCTCGGGCGGCACGAAGTGGTCGACCGGGTCCGGCGCGTCCTCACCGTGGTCGTGCACCGCCCGGTGGTGATCCTCCAGGCGGTCCTCGAGGGGACGCAGCCGCGCGTCGAGGGAGTCGAGGTAGGACCGGTCGAACGGCGAGAGCCTGGTGGCCTCGGGTCCCGTCCCACCGCCGAGAGCCGGTCGCTCGCCGTAGTTCTCCACGATCTCCCGCCAGGCGGCCTCCTCGTCGAAGGGCAGCTCCGGCAGCTCGGGATCGGCACGCGGCTCCTGGGGGCCAGGGGGAAGGTCGTCGCGCGAACCGTCGTCGGAAGCGGTCATGGTCCCGTCACTCGTCGTACGAAGAGGGTCGACTCCTCGAAGATGGTCGGGGCGTCGTTGTCGAGAGTAGCCACGTGGTAGCTGTTCTCAAGGGTGCGCTCGGTGACGTCCCGGGACGACACCGAGGCGCGGATCGCCTCGGCGGAGGAGCTGTCGACGACGTGGTCCTCCGCGGAGCAGAACACCAGCATCGGCTGGGTCACCCGGGGCAGGTCGGCGACCAGCTGCTTCCACCCGCGCATCATCGAGTCGGCCGCCCGCAGCGGTGTGCGCGAGTAGCCGTGCTCCTCCACCCCGGGCTTCTTGATGTCGTTGGCGATGCCCGGCAAGGACGGCACCAGGTGCTTGAGGACGGGGAGCGCGAGCACGTCCTTGCGGCGGGTGCGGACCGCCGCGTTGACCAGCACCACGCCGGACAGGTCGCGGCCCCGGTCGGCGGCGAGCCGCAGCGCCAGGGCACCGCCCATCGAGAGACCGGCCACGACCACCTGGTCGGTGTTGGCCCGCAGCTTCTCGAACGCCCGGTCGACCTCGCCGTACCAGTCCGCCCACGTCGTCCGGTTCAGCTCCTGCCAGGAGGTCCCGTGACCGGGCAGACGCGGTACGTCGACCCCGAGCCCCTGCTCGGCGAGGTACCGGCCCCACGGCACCATCGAGGCCGGCGACCCGGTGAACCCGTGCACGAGCAGGACACCGACCCGCTGACCGTCCGCGGCGGCCGGGACCGCGTCGGCGTGGAACGGCTCCGCGGCGGGATCGATGGGCACGAGTCATCGTCGCACGCGCAGGGAAGTCGGGGCTAGGGTGCGGTGGTGTTCTACTGGTTGCTGAAGTGGGTCCTGCTGGGACCGTTCCTCAAGCTCGTCTTCCGGCCGCAGACCGAGGGCGCGGAGAACGTCCCGGACGAGGGACCGGCCATCCTCGCCAGCAACCACCTCTCCTACGCCGACTGGCTCTTCATGCCGTTGACGCTTCCTCGCCGGGTGACCTTCGTGGCCAAGGCGGAGTACTTCTCCACCCCCGGCATCAAGGGCTGGTTCCAGAAGAAGTTCTTCGCCGG
>JAICSZ010000318.1 GCA_025936615.1 Pedococcus sp.
CAGCTGGCCACCGACCCGGGAGACCCTGCGGGCCACCGTGGGCCAGGTCGACGAGCTGTCGAGGTTCGGCGCGGCGAGCAACTTCTTCATGCTCGGCGACGACCCCGGCCTGGCCCGGTTCGTCGACGCGATGGCGCGCCGGGCGGGCGGGCGGGTGTTCACCCCGGACCTGTCCCGGCTCGGCGAGTACGTCGTCGCGGACTACCTGCGCGCCCGTCGCGGCCACCGCTGACGCCGACTTGGCGCGTGTGGCGGCGAGAACCCGCCGAGTTGGCGCGTGTGGTTGCCAGGATCGGCGGGGCTTCCGCGCCAGATGCGCCAACTCGGCCGGTTGTGAGCGCCATACGCGCCAACTCGGCCGGTTGTGAGCGCCAGATGCGCCAACTCGGCGGTCAGGGGTGGGCGGTGTCGGTGTCGGTGCTGATGTCGGAGGCGGCGTGATCGGAGAGCACCCGGTTGGCGACTGCGAACGCGGAGTTCGCCGCCGGGACGCCGCAGTACACCGCGGTCTGCAGCAGCACCTCGATGATCTCCTCGCGGGTCAGCCCGTTGCGCAGTGCGGCCCGCAGGTGGAACTCGAGCTCGTCGAAGTGCCGGCCGGCCACCAAGGCGGTCAGCGTGACGATCGAGCGGCTCCGGCGGTCCAGCCCGTCGCGGGTCCACACGCCGCCCCAGGCGTAGCGGGTGATGAACTCCTGGAAGTCAGCGGTCACCGGCGAGACCGTCGCGCGGTCGACGTGCTCGTCCCCGAGCACCTCGCGCCGTAGTCGCATGCCGGCCTGCAGGTCGTCGGGGTCGCTCACAGGTGCCTCCTCAGGTGCTCGACGACGGCTCGGTGGAGCTCCTCGGGCCTCTCGGCGCTGGCGATGTGCGACGCATCCTCGAGTAGGACGAGGTCGGCGCCCGGGATCGCCGCCGCCATCGCCTCGCACTCGGAGGCCGTCGCCACCGGATCCTCGGCGCCGGCCACGACACGCACCGGGACCGCCATACGCGCCAGCTCGTCGGTCAGGTCGAAGCCGCCGAGCGCCTCGCAGCAGGAGGCGTACCCCTCCGGGTCGAGGCCGGTCAGCGTGCTGATGTACGCCTCGACGACCTCAGGATGCCGGGCCCGGAACGCGTCGGCGAACCACCGGTCCGGTGTCGGCTCGGCCAGCACCTGCATGCCCTCGGCCCGGACCTGCGCGGCGCGCTCGGCCCACGGCTGCGGCCCGCCGAACGACGGTACCGTGCAGCACAGCACCGCTGCGACCAGCCGGTCCGGGTGGGTGACCGCGAGGGTCTGCCCGATCGCCCCGCCGAGCGACAGCCCGACGAAGCCGAACCGCTCGAGCCCCAGCGAGTCCGCCAGCGCCACCACGTCGTCGGCGAGCTCGGTCATCGTGTACGGCCCCGCAGGCGCCGGCGACCCACCGTGCCCACGGGTGTCGTACCGGACCACGCGGTACGACGGAACGAGCGCATCGGTCAGGTCGTCCCACATCTCGAGCGTGGTGCCCAGCGACGGGCCGAGCACCACCGCAGGGGCGGAGACCGGACCGTCGACCCGGTGCGCCAAGGGGACGCTCACGACTCGAACAGCTCCTGTTGCCGGTCGAGCACCCGCTCTATCCACACGTCGACGTGCGCGGTCTGCTCGGTCACCCAGTCCGGCCTCTCGCCGACCCTCGACACGAGGAGCTCGAGGTTGCGCCGCATCGCCTGCAGGTCGAACGACATGCGCTCGGCGATGCCGGCGGTGCGCTCGGCCGCCGCTCCTGCCAGACGCAGCATCGTTCGCAACGGCTGCCATTCGGCATGCCAGTCTCCGGCCGGTCGCTCGGACGAGCCGAACCCGGCGCTGACGACGGTGGCCAGCAGACCGGGCAGCTGCCGGGCTGCCGAGGCCACGAGCACCGACTGGGTCGGGTTGGCCTTGTGGGCCATCGCGGAGGACCCGCCCCCGGATCCCTCGTCGACCTCGTCGACCTCGGACTGGCTCATCAGCAACAGGTCCGCGGTGATCCGACCGCACGCCTCTCCTACGGCAGCAAGGGCTGCCGCCAGAGCCAGCACCGGCGTGCGCCTCGTGTGCCAGGAGATCACCGGAGCCCCCAGGCCCAGCGACGATGCGAGTGCCTCGACCACGTCGGGTCCGGCGGCCCCGTAAGCCGCAGCCGTGCCGACCGGCCCTCCCAGAGAGACCGGCAGTGGTCGGCAGGCCCGCACCGCCTCGACCGCGTCGTGCACTCCGGCGAGCCAGGTCGCGATCCGGAAGCCGAGAGTGGTGGGCATCGCCTGCTGGGTGAGGGTGCGTGCGACGCAGGGGGTGTCGCGGTGTTCCGACGCCAGCTCGGCCAGCCGCCCCGCCACCGTCTCGAGATCGGCCTCCGCCGCCACCAAGGACCGGTCCGCCACGAGCATCAGCGCGGTGTCGACCACGTCCTGGCTGGTGGCGCCGTGGTGCACGACCTGCGCCTGCTCCTCTGACAGTCCCGCGCGGATCGCCTCCAGCAGCCCGATGGCCGGGTTGCCGGGGCCTACCGCCGACAACGCGAGGTCGCGGACATCGGTGGGAGGATCCGCGACGTCGGGCGTCGAGACGCCGGCCACGGACACGCCGGCCCGTGCCCCCACCAGCGCGGTCTCGAAGCGGGTCATCGCCTCGGCCACGGCACCGTCGGAAGTCAGCGACTCGACCGTCGTGCCGGCCCAGACGGGGGAGAGCAGCCCGACGTCGGCGAAACCCAGGCGCTCAGTGGGCCGAGACATCGAGGAACACCGTCTCGCCGTCGCCCTGGAGTCGCACGTCGAAACGGTAGCCACCCTCATCGGTCACGGCCACGAGGGTGTCTCGCCTCTGTGGGTCGACCGACGACAGCAGCGGATCGGTGTCAAGGGCCGGGTCCGACTCGAAGTACACCCGGGTCACCGCCCGTCGCAGCATGCCGCGCGCGAAGACCGACATCGCGATGTGCGGTGCCTGCGCGTGGCCGTCCTCGGTCGGCACGCCGGCCGGCTTGACGGTGGTGAACGCGTAGTGCCCGTCGGCGTCGGTGGCCGAGCGGCCGAACCCCCGGAACCCGTCGGGGGCCGGTTCCTCGAAGATCCCCGGCTGGTCGTGGAACCTCCCGGACTCGTCGGCCTGCCACACCTCGACGAGGGCGTCGGGCACCGGGTCGCCGTGCCCGTCGTACACGAAGCCGTGCAGGGTGAACGCGCCTTGCCGCTCGGAGCCGACCACCGCGGACCCGGCCGGGAACGGCAGCGCGTAGTGGAAGAACGGTCCGACGGTCTGCCAGGGAGTGGGCCCCTCGGAGGCCGGGACGTCGGTGACCTCGTAGACGAACTCGGTCACGCGTCCTCCAACGGGGTCGCCGCGGCTCCGCCGAGCACGATGTCGAAGCGGTAGCCGGTCGCCCACTCCTCGACGGTCGTCTGGTGGTCGTAGGAGGAGATCATCCGCTTGCGGGCCGCCTCGTCGCGCACGCCGTTGAAGATCGGGTCCTGGAAGAACAGCGGGTCGCCCGGGAAGTACATCTGCGTGACCAGCCGCTGGGTGAACGCCCGGCCGAACAGCGAGAAGTGGATGTGCGCGGGTCGCCAGGCGTTGCTGTGGTTGCGCCAGGGATACGGACCGGGCTTGATCGTCACGAACCGGTAGCGCCCCTCGCCGTCGGTCAGGGCGCGCCCGGCGCCGACGAAGTTCGGGTCCAGCGGCGC
>JAICSZ010000068.1 GCA_025936615.1 Pedococcus sp.
CGCCGCTGCCACCACGACGAGCGCGACGCCCATCGCGACCGACCACCCGACCGACAGGTTCGCCCACGCCCGCCCGAACCCGGGCGCCAGGGCCACGCCCAGCATGAGCACCCAGCCGGCGCCGGCGAGCAGCCACCCCGGCAGTCGGGGGTGCACGCCACAGCGCACGATCGAGAGCCCGAAGAGCACCAGGCCCGCCGAGATGAGCGCCAACGAGCCCCCGAACCCCAGGCCGACTGCCGCCACGCCGCCCCAGCCGAGCCAGGCCGCGGGCGCGGACGCCTGGGCCAGCTGGTAGCCGAGCAGGGCAACGAGCACCAGCGCCACGGTGGCCAGGTCGACGACGAGCCCGACCCCGGGCGGGAGCGCACTCTGGCGGGCCCGGGTCATCCAGAACACGAAGAACAGCAGCCCGCCGACGTCCCCGCACAGTGGCCCGCGCGCCTTGAGCCTGCCCATCAGCCGTTCGGTCCCCGTCACCATCCCCCAAACGTACGATGCACCGAGCTCCGGCGCATCACGCAATCGACGCAATCTGCTCCCGGACAGGGGCCGTATGCCGCGTGGCAGGCTCGCGTGGGAGCGCCCAGCGACGCTGCGCTAGCCTTGGGCCCATGGCACCGCGCCTCCTCCTTACCTAGCCGCGCTGGCCCGACGGACTACCGAGGCCACCGCGGCAGCCCCTCCTGTGCGAGGGGCTTTGTCATGTGAGGAGCAGGCACCCAGGACTTGAGGACGAGATGAGCGAGACGCCGCACCGGTACACCGCAGAGCTGGCCGAGCAGATCGAGCTGGCCTGGCAGGACCGCTGGGAGGAGCGGGGCACCTTCCACGCCCCCAACCCCGCCGGTCCGTGGGCGCAGCCGGACCAGGTCGCCGGCCGGGAGAAGTTCCTCGTCCTCGACATGTTCCCCTACCCCAGCGGGGCCGGCCTGCACGTCGGCCACCCCCTCGGCTACATCGCCACCGACGTCTTCGCCCGCTACCACCGGATGACCGGCAAGAACGTCCTGCACTGCCTCGGTTACGACGCCTTCGGCCTGCCGGCGGAGCAGTACGCCGTGCAGACCGGGCAGCACCCGCGCAAGACGACCGAGGAGAACATGGTCGTCATGAAGCGCCAGCTGCGGCGCCTGGGCCTCGGCCACGACGACCGGCGCTCGATCGCCACGATCGACCCCGGCTACTACAAGTGGACGCAGTGGATCTTCCTGCAGATCTTCAACTCCTGGTACGACGTGGACGCCGTGCGCGCCGACGGTGGGCGCGGCCGGGCCCGGCCGATCAGCGAGCTCGTGGCGGAGTTCGAGGACGGCACCCGTCCGGCCCCCGACGGCCGCGAGTGGTCCGCCCTGTCGGAGGCCGAGCAGGCTGACGTCCTCGACGGCTACCGCCTGGCCTACACCTCCGAGGCGCCGGTCAACTGGGCTCCCGGCCTGGGCACCGTGCTGTCCAACGAGGAGGTCACCAACGACGGGCGGTCCGAGCGGGGCAACTTCCCGGTCTTCAAGACGAACCTGCGCCAGTGGATGATGCGGATCACCGCCTACGCCGACCGGCTCGCCGACGACCTCGACCGGGTCGACTGGCCCGAGAAGGTCAAGCTGATGCAGCGCAACTGGATCGGGCGCAGCCAGGGGGCGCGGGTCTCGTTCCCCGTCGTCGGCCACGACGCCTCCATCGAGGTGTTCACCACCCGTCCCGACACCCTGTTCGGCGCCACCTTCATGGTGCTGGCACCCGAGCACCCACTGCTGGAAGCCATTGTCTCCCGAGGCGACTGGCCCGCGGATGTGAACTCAGCCTGGACGGGTGGTGAGGCCACCCCCAAGGCCGCGGTCGCGGCATACCGGCAGGCCGCCTCCCGCAAGAGCGAGGTGGAGCGGCAGACCGAGGGTCGCGACAAGACCGGCGTGTTCACCGGCGCCTGGGCGACGAACCCCGTCAACGGCCAGCGGGTCCCGGTCTTCGTCGCCGACTACGTCCTGATGGGCTACGGCACCGGCGCGATCATGGCGGTGCCCGGCCAGGACGCACGCGACTGGGAGTACGCCGAGAAGTTCGGCCTGCCGATCGTGCGGACCGTGCAGCCGCCCGAGGACCACGACGAGTCGACGCCGTTCACCGGTGACGGGCCGGCGATCAACTCCGCCAACGACGAGGTGTCCCTCAATGGGCTCGGCGTCGCGGAGGCCAAGGCGAGCATCATCGAGTGGCTGTCGCGCAAGGGGTTTGGCGAGGGCACGGTCAACTACAAGCTGCGCGACTGGCTGTTCAGCCGCCAGCGGTACTGGGGCGAGCCGTTCCCGATCGTGTTCGACGAGCACGGTGTCTCCCACGCGGTGCCGGACTCGATGCTGCCGGTGGAGCTGCCGGAAGTGCCCGACTACGCACCCAAGACGTTCGACCCCGAGGACTCCTCGCGTGAGCCGGAGGCGCCGCTGAGCCGAGCCGAGGACTGGGTCAACGTCGAGCTCGACCTGGGGGACGGACGCGGGACCCGCACGTACCGCCGGGAGACCAACACCATGCCCAACTGGGCCGGCTCGTGCTGGTACTACCTGCGCTACCTCGACCCGGCCAACGACGAGGCCTTCGTCGACCCGGCCAACGAGGTGTACTGGATGGGGCCGCAGGCGACCCCGGTCGATGGCGCGCCCGAGGGCACGCGCGACCCGGGAGGGGTGGACCTCTACATCGGGGGGGTCGAGCACGCGGTGCTGCACCTGCTCTACGCGCGCTTCTGGCACAAGGTGCTCTTCGACCTCGGCCACGTCAGCAGCGAGGAGCCGTTCCGCACCTACTTCTCGCAGGGCTACATCCAGGCGCCGGCCTACCGCGACCACCGTGGCCAGCCCGTCGACGCCCACGAGGTCGAGGAGGGAGCCGGTCCCGACGGCGAGGCGGTGTTCACCTGGCGCGGCCAGCCGGTGACGCGCGAGTTCGGCAAGATCGGCAAGTCGCTCAAGAACGTGGTCAGCCCCGATGAGATGTACGACGCGTTCGGCGCCGACACGCTGCGGGTCTACGAGATGTCCATGGGCCCGCTCGAGCTGAGCAAGCCGTGGGACACGCGATCGGTCGTCGGGGCGCAGCGGTTCCTGCAGCGCCTGTGGCGCAACGTGGTCGACGAGGAGACCGGCGAGGTGCGGGTCGTCGACGAGCCGATCGACGAGGCAACCGCGCGGGTCGTGCACAAGACGATCGACGCGGTGTCGCGTGACTACGCGACGCTGGGGTTCAACACCGCGATCGCCCGGCTGATCGAGCTCAACAACGCCCTGACCAAGCTCGACGCGGTGCCGCGGGAGGCCGCGGAGACGCTGGTGCACATGGTCTCGCCCGTCGCGCCGCACATCGCCGAGGAGCTGTGGTCGCGGCTCGGGCACGCCGAGTCGGTCACGTTCGAGCCGTTCCCGGTCGCGGACCCGGCGCTGCTGGTCGAGGACACCGTGACCTGCGTGGTGCAGGTCAAGGGCAAGGTGCGCGACCGGCTCGAGGTGCCGGCCGACATCACCGAGGACGCGCTGCGCGAGCGGGTGCTGGCGCTGCCCAAGGTCGTCGCGGCGACCGAGGGCGGCATCCGCACCGTCATCGTGCGCGCGCCCAAGCTGGTCAACGTCGTCCCCGCCTGACTCGCCCCGCCCGGATAGCCTGCGCTCGTGAGCGTCGCCATCGTCACCGACAGCACGGCATACCTGCCGCAGTCGGTCGTCGACACCCACGGGATCCGCGTCGTCCCGTTGCACGTCGTCATCGCCGGCACCGAGTTCAGCGAGGGGGTCGACGTCACCACCGAGGAGGTCGCGGCGGCACTGCGCGCGTTCAAGCCGGTGTCCACGTCGCGTCCCTCGCCGCAGGCGTTCCTCGACGTCTACGAGAAGGCCGCCGCCGACGGTGCCGACGCCGTCGTGTCCGTGCACATCTCCGCCGACATGTCCTCGACCGTCGAGTCCGCGCACCTCGCCGCGGGCCACGCGCCGGTGCCGGTGCACGTGGTCGACTCGCGTTCGCTCGGCATGGCCATGGGGTATGCCGTGGTGTCGGCCGCCGAGCTCGCCGCCAGTGGCGCTTCGGCGGAGGACGTTGCGGCACAGGCGAGCTCGCGTGCGCACGCCGCGACCGTGGTGTTCTACGTCGACACCCTCGAGCACCTGCGCAGGGGCGGCCGGATCGGGGCGGCCTCCGCACTGCTCGGGTCGGCCCTGGCCATCAAGCCGATCCTCGGGTTGTCCGACGGCAGCATCGAGCCGCTGGAGAAGGTGCGGACGTCCACCCGCGCGCTGGCCAGGCTGGAAGAGCTCGCCGCCGAGGCATGCGCAGCGGCACCGGAGGGCGTCGACGTCGCGGTGCACCACCTCGACTCAGCGGCCCGCGCCGAGACGCTGGCAGACCGGTTGGCGGAGCGGCTGGGGGAGTCGGCGGCGGTCTCGGTGGTCGAGCTGGGTGCGGTGGTCGGCGCACACGTCGGCCCGGGCACCCTCGCGGTGGCCGTGTCGCCGCGTCCGCAGGTCCGCCCGGCCGAGGGTGGCTCGTGATCACGCTCGTGACCGCGGGCCAGCACTCGGTCTGGAAGCTCGTCGAGGTGCCGGTCGCAGCCGTGGTCGCCTTCGTCATCGGAGCCGTCAACCCCGCGACGATCCTGGCCAAGGTCCTGGGCAAGGACCTGCGCGGCGTGGGGTCCGGCAACCCCGGTGCCACCAATGCCGGTCGCGTCCTCGGCGCCCGCTGGGGGGTGCTCGTCGGCGTCCTCGACGTGCTCAAGGGTCTGGTGCCCGTGCTGCTGGCCCAGCACTTCCTCGGCACGGTCACCGCGCTGGTCGTCGGGTTGGCCGTCGTGCTCGGCCACATCTGGTCGCCGTTCCTCAAGGGGCAGGGCGGCAAGGGCGTGGCGACCTCGCTGGGCGCGATCCTGGCTGTCGAGCCGTGGTTCGCGCTGGTCATGGTGGTCGTCTTCGCGCTGCTGGTGTGGCGGCTGCGCTGGGTCGCGGGTGCGTCGGTGTCGGCGTGCCTGGTGCTGTTGCTGTTGGGGCTGCTGACCTGGTTCCGCTGGATCCCGCTCGGCACCCGGGACAGTGGCGCCTGGTGCGTCGTCCTCTCGCTCATCGTGATCTACCGCCACCGGCGCAACATTGAGCTGTGGATCGCCGCGCGACGCGACGCGTCGTCCACAAGCTGAGGAGCAAGAGCCTTCCCGTCCACAGGCGGGCATCCGTGGTCTCGTCTGGGCGTGGAGGCGTTCCTACCGTTCCCGTATGCCGTTTCGTCGCCGACCGTCCGAGCCCTCGCCTCGGCTGCGTGCCCTGCTTGACGGTGCCGGGGCCGTGGGTGAGGCGGGTGCTCCCGCGGGCGGGGCGGTCCCGCGGACGGGCGAGGTCGTGCCGGGGTCGCGCGGGGTGGTCGCCGGGAGGGGCGAGGTCGTGCCGTGGGTGCCCGAGCGGGCCTGGCTCGAGCTCCCGGTCGAGGAGTCCGAGGTGCTGTCGGGGGAGGCGCCGGTCGCGCGCCGTCCCGGTCGGCACCGTCGGCCCCGGCCACCCGGCCCGCGCCTGCTGACCCTCCCCGAGTCGCTGCGCGGGGCCAGGCTCACGGCGCCACGCCTGGCGGCGGTCGGCCTCCTGCTGGTCCTGGCGGTGGCGGCGGTGGGGTTCGGTGCGCGCGTCGCCTGGGCCCGGGCAGCGAGCCAGCCCCGGGTCGTGGCCCCCACCGAGCACGGGTCCGCGGTGGCGGAGCACGGCTCGGCCACGGCGAACTTCGCGACCGGCGCGCAGTCCGCACGCGGTCAGCCCTCCGGCGGTGCGGCCTCCGCCGTGCCTGTCACGACCGCCCAGGCGCTCACGGTGCACGTGGTCGGGCAGGTGCGCCATCCCGGCGTGCTGCGGCTGCCAGCGGGGTCGCGCGTCACCGACGCGATCGAGCGAGCCGGGGGAGCCACCGCCCACGCCGACCTGTCGGCCATCAACCTGGCACGACCCGTCGTCGACGGCGAGCAGGTGCGCGTGCCCAAGCCGGGCGAGGCCGTGCCGCCGCCAGGTGCCGCCGGTCCGGGCGGTGCCGCCGGGGGGACGTCGGGTGGGTCCGCCGCAGGGAACGGACTCGTGAACCTCAACACTGCATCGCAGGCCGATCTCGAGGAGCTGCCGGGAGTCGGTCCGGTCCTGGCCCAGCGCATCCTCGACTGGCGGACCGAGCACGGCCGGTTCACCACCGTCGACGAGCTGGGGGAGGTCAGCGGCATCGGGGAGAAGACCTTCGCCCAGCTGCAGCCCAAGGTGACCGTGTGAGCAGTGCACCGGGCGGTGCGGACGACGAGGGGCCGCTCGCAACGCGAGGTCGGCCGGGCGACAGGCACAGGGCGGCGGCAGGCCTGGACCTGCGCCTGCTCGTGCCGGCCATGCTCGCCTGGGCGCTCGCCGCCTCGGTGCTGACCGTCCCCGCCCTGCCGGTGGCCCTGGGTGCCGGGGCGGCCGCGACGCTCGCGCTCGTGGCGCTCACGTTGTCGCGCCGGACGCCTCGGCAGGCGCCGGCGACGCGCCGGCAGCCTCGCCGAGCCGTGGCGTGGACGGGGCACCCACTGGCTGCCCTCTCGCTCGCGGCCCTGGCTCTGGTCGGGGTCTCGGTTGCCGCCCACTCGGCCGTCCGGGCAGCGGGGCCGGTGGCCGGCCTTGCCGACGACCACGCGATCGTCGAGGTGGTCGGCACCGTGACCAGCGACCCGATGGTGTTCTCGGGTGCGCGCCAGGACAACCCGGGAGTGCGCCTCCGGCTCTCCCTGCACGAGGTCAGCGGCCACGGACTGCGCTCCCGGGTGGCCACGCCCGTCCGGGTCGTTGCCGACCGGTCGTGGAGCCAGGTGCGCTGGCACGAGCGCGTGCGGGCGCGCGGCAAGCTCGTGCCACCCCAGCCGGGTGACGACGCCTCCGCGGTGCTTCGCCCCATGGACCCTCCCACCGTGGTCGGGCAGCCCGGCCTCGTCGCCCGGGCGGCGGAGCACCTGCGCGCCGGGTTGCGCGACGCCGCCACCCCACTGCCCGCCGACGCCCGTGGCCTGCTCCCAGCGCTGGTGGTGGGCGACACGAGCAGGACGCCGCCGAGCCTGACCGAGGCGATGCGAGCCACCGGGATGACCCACCTCGCCGCGGTCAGTGGCAGCAACGTCGCCGTGGTCCTGGCGTTCGCCATGGGTGGGGCATCCCTGTGCGGGGTGGGTCGCAGGTGGAGACCGGCGGTGGCGCTGGCGGTCCTGGCGGGTTTCGTCGTCCTGTGCCGCCCGGAGCCGAGCGTGGTGCGCGCCGCGACCATGGGCGCGATCGGGCTCATCGGGCTGAGCCGGTCGCGCCGCTCCGCGGGCATTCCCGTGTTGTCCGCCGCCGTGGTGGTACTGCTGGTCGTCGACCCGTGGCTGGCGCGCTCCTTCGGGTTCGCCTTGTCCACGCTCGCGACGCTCGGGCTGCTGCTGTTCACCCGCAGCTGGGGTCGGGCCATCGGCCGCCGGCTGCCGCGGAGGATCCGTTCCTGGGGACCGGCCGTCGCGATCCCCATTGCCGCGCAGGCGATGTGCGCGCCCGTCGTGGTCCTGCTCCAGGGATCGGTGTCCGTGGTCGGCGTCGTCGCGAACCTCCTGGCTGCACCGATGGTCGCCCCGGCGACCGTGTCGGGCGTGGCCGCCGCCGTCCTGGCGCCGCTCTGGCCGTTCGGGGCCACCCTCCTGTGCTGGCTCGGTGCCCTTCCCGCTCTCGGCATCGCGTGGACCGCGCGGTCCTGCGCCACCGTGCCCGGCGGCACCCTGCCGTGGCCCGACGGGGCACCGGGTGCGGTGCTGCTCGCGGCGGTGACGGTGCTGGCGATCCTCAGTGGGCGCTGGTGGGCGCACCACGTGCGCCTGCACCCGTTCGCCGCCCTGGGCGCCTGCGTCCTCGTGGGCGCCGCGGCCGCCCCCACCTCGGCCATCACCTGGCCACCTCCGGGTTGGCGCTTCGTGGCGTGCGACGTCGGCCAGGGAGACGGGTTGGTGCTCGCCACCACCCCCGGCCACGCGGTCCTCGTCGACGCCGGACCAGACCCAGCCCTGGTTGATTCCTGCCTGCGCCGCCTCGACGTCTCGGTGCTCGACTCGGTGGTGCTGAGCCACTACCACGCCGACCACGTCGAGGGCTTGCCCGGCGCGTTCCACGGTCGCGAGGTGCGTGAGATCCTTGCCTCTCCCGTTCGCGACCCGCCCTACGAGTGGAGGCGAGTGGAGACGTGGGCTGGGGCACGCGGCATACCGATCCGGGACGTCGCGCAAGGCGACCACCTCGCATGGCCGGGCGTCAGAGCCGACGTGTGGTGGCCGGCCCGCCGCATCGCGGCGGGGTCGGTTCCCAACAACGCCAGCGTCGTGCTCGCGGTGCGCGCCGGTCCGCTGGACCTGTTGCTCATGGGTGACGTCGAGCGCGAGGCCGCGCACGCG
>JAICSZ010000448.1 GCA_025936615.1 Pedococcus sp.
ACCCGCGCACCAGACGGCGAGCCCGGCACCCACCCCGAGCTCCCACGCGCGGGTGGTGGTGACGAAGTACGACCCGGCCGGGTTGCTGTGCGCCAGCCACGCGGCATACCCGAAGGAGGGCACGCAGATCACGGCGAGCAGGGCGCCGACACTGCGCAGGGACGGTGCGCCCCCGGCCCGGCGGGCCCGGCGTGCCACCCAGGCCAGCGCGATCAGCGCGAGCGGCCACACGACGTAGAACTGCTCCTCGACGGACAGGCTCCAGTAGTGCTGCACGGGCGAGGGCAGGGCATCGCTCGACAGGTAGTCGACCGCCCGGTGGGCGAACACCCAGTTGACGACGTAGAGCGCGGCCGCCGCGATGTCGGCGCCCACGTGCTGGCGCCGCAGCCCCGGCACGGCGAACCACGAGACCAGCGCGGTGACCGCCAGCACCAGCACCGCCGCCGGGAGCAGCCTGCGCACCCGGCGGCCCAGGAACCGGGCCCACGAGATGGTGCCGGTGGTCGCGAGCTCGCGCAGCAGCAGGCCCGTGATGAGGTAGCCCGAGATGACGAAGAAGACGTCGACGCCGAGGAAGCCGTGCCGCGGCGCGAACCCGGCGTGGTAGGCCATGACCAGCAGCACCGCCACGGCCCGCAGGCCCTCGATGTCGGTGCGGAACCCCGGCTTGCCGTCAGCGCTCGGCGAGTCGCTCGGCGAGGGCGTCACGGACCCGGTCACTGACCAGGCCGCTGATGTCGCCGCCATAGCGCGCAACCTCCTTGACGAGCGAGCTCGACACATGGCCGAACTGCGGGTCGCCGGGCAGGAACACCGTCTCCACGCCGGTGAGGTGACGGTTCATGAGTGCCATCGGCAGCTCGTAGGCGAAGTCGGTGCCACCGCGCAGGCCCTTGACGATCGAGCCGGCCTCCACCTCGCGGCAGACGTCCACGAGCAGGCGACCGCCGAACAGCTCGACGCGCACGTTCGGCAGGTCGCTGCAGGCGTCCACCACCAGGTCGCGGCGCTCCTGGGGGCTGAACGTGCCCTTCTTGGCAGGGTTGTGCAGCACCGCCACCACGACCTCGTCGTAGAGCGCCGCGGCTCGTCCGATGACGTCGACGTGGCCCAGCGTGACGGGGTCGTACGAACCCGGGCACACACACCGTCTGGTCACCTCCGCAACCTAGCAGCGCAAGCACGACGAACCGCTCGTCAGCCCCGCTGCCTCGTGGCGCCCTCCTGGAGGAGGCCCTCCTGCTTGTCGCGCTCGAGGATGCGCCGGACATTGCCGACGGAGCCGCAGCCGTCGTCCAGCAGGTCGTTGCGCATGGCGGTCCACCGGGCACCCAGCCGACTGCGCACGTCCTGGGTGACCTCGCGGTCGGCTTCGACGTCGCGCAGGTCGCGAAGGAGGTCCTCGAACAGCCGGTGGTCCTCGAGGATGAGCTCGACCACGTCGCCCTCGGTCGGCCTGGGGATCTCATGGTTCGTCATGCCCATACCCTTCCCCACCTGCGAAGGGACTACACGTCCGCCCGCTGCGCGAGACGGTGCGTCCCACCCAGCGGACGGCCGGCTTGAGATCGGCCCGGCCGATGCGTGACGGTGGAGGGGTCCAGACCTCAACCGGAAGAGAGCCATGCTCACCCTCACCGAGAACGCCAGCACGATCGTCAAGACCATCGTCGACCAGAGCGCGCCCGGCGACGACGCGGGTCTGCGGTTCAGCCAGGAGGGCGCCAACCAGGGCGCCCTGACGGTTGCGCCGACCGAGTCCGCCGAGCCCGGCGACGCCGTGGTGGAGCAGGACGGAGCCCGGGTCTACCTCGACGAGGACGCAGCCGTCGCCCTCGGCGACCAGGTGCTCGACGCCAGCGTCGACCAGAACGGCGCGGTGCAGTTCAGCATCACCCCCGCCGGCGGTGCCGCCGCAGGTGGCACGCCGGCGGACGGCGTGCCGACCGCCTGACCCGTCCCGACCCGACCGTGCCCGGCTCGCCCTCGTGGTGGACCGGGCACGGTCGCGTCACTCGACCGTAACCTTCGCCCAAAGTTGCACAGGGCGCTGAACGTGCGGCGCTCAGGGCAACCTTCGCCCGAGGTCGCGACGTGCAGTGGCTGCCCCCCTCCCGACAGGAGTGCCCCACTGGCCCAGCACTCAGGCGACCTCGTCGGGCACGCGGGGCCCGGCGAACCAGATGCGGGTCTCCCCGTAGCGACGCTCCCCCTCGACCGCGAGGCCGTCGGGCCACAACGGCTCCGGCGAGCGCGAGGACCGCTCCACGACCACGAGCGAGTCCGTGGCCAACCACCGGTGCCTGACCAGCGCCTGC
>JAICSZ010000348.1 GCA_025936615.1 Pedococcus sp.
CAGCGGAAGCAGACCTTCTTCGGCCGGACCCGCACCCAGCTGGAGGCCCAGCTGGGACTGGTGTCGACGGCATACGGCAGCTCCCCGGCCTTCGCCGGCTTCGCCATCCATGACGCCGCCGGCTACGCCGCCATGGCGCCCTGACCGGCGCTCCTCGGAAGGGCGCTAGCGCGGCTCGGGCAGCGAACGCACCGCGCGCGCCTGCTCGGCACGCGCCGCCAGCTCCCCATCAGGCGGGTAGCTGACCTCCTCGAGAGACAGCCCGTGCGGCGGCATCACCGCGACCGCCGGGTCGCGCACGGCGGCGCGCATCACCTGCCGCGGCCATTCCACGGGCCGGCGGCCCTCTCCCACGGGCACGACGGCACCGACGAGCGAGCGCACCATCGAGTGGCAGAAGGCGTCGGCGACGACGGTGGCCTCGAGTACCCCGTCCAGAGCCCGGTGCCATGTGTACTCGAGGAGCGTGCGCACAGTCGTGGCACCCTCGCGCCGCTTGCAGAACGCGGCGAAGTCACCCAGTCCCACCAGTGTCGAGGCGGCGGCGTCCATCGCCTCGACGTCGAGCGGCCGCTTGTGGCCCACCGTGTCGCGCCGCCGCAGCGGGTCGAGGGAGGCAGGGTCGTCGCACAGCCGGTAGAGGTAGCGGCGCCGCAGCGCCGAGAACCGCGCGTCGAAGCCGTCCGGGGCGGGCACCACCGCGCGCACCACCACGTCCGCGGGGAGTATGCCGCGCAGCCGGCTCTGCGCCGCCTCCTGCGGTGGGCGCGTGGACCGGCCGGGCAGAGCCGCCCAGCCGTCTCGGTCGACGTCGAGGTGGGCGACCTGCCCGCGCGCGTGGACCCCGGCGTCCGTGCGTCCGGCCACGGTCAGCCGGACCGGCTCCGCTGCCCGCAGCATCGTGGTGAGCGCCGCAGACAGCTCGCCCTCGACGGTGCGCAGTCCCGGCTGCGCCGCCCACCCCGAGAAGTCGGTGCCGTCGTAGCCGAGGTCCAGCCGGATCCGCAGGCGGCCCGCGGTGTCCTGGCTCATGGGCGCAGCGTATCGAGGTGGCAGAGTGTGCCCGTGCCGACGCCCACGAACACCGCCCGCACCCCCGCAGCACTGCTGGCACGTCACCGGGTCGCCGTGGCACTGGCGTTCGGCACGCAGGGACTGCTGTTCATCTCGCTGACCACCCGGCTGCCGAGGTTCCAGGAGCGCTGGGACCTTTCTGAGCTCGCGGTGTCGGGGCTGCTGCTCATGGTCGTGCTGCTTGCCGGCGCGGGCTCGGTGCTGGCCGAGGTGGGCGCCCGCCGGACCGGCAGCGCCAGCGTGCTCCGTGGTGCGTTCGTCCTGATCGCCCTGGGCATGGCGACCGTGGCGGTGTCGCCGGTGAAGGCCTGGTTCGTCGCCGGGCTGGCGGTGTACGGCCTCGGGCTCGGTGCCGTGGACGCGGCCTCGAACATGCAGGCGGTGGCGCTCGAGCACCGGTACGGCCGCTCCATCCTCCCCTCGTTCCACGGGGGGTGGACCCTCGGCGGCATCGTCGCCACGGTCGTGGCGATCGTCGTCTCCGGGCTGTCCCTGGCCTGGGGGCTGCTGCCACTCGCGGTGGTCGCGCTGGCGGTGCTCGCCGCTCCGCTGCTGCCGCACGCCGCCGACGAGGCCGCCGACGATGCCGCCACGGACGACACCGCCATCGCCGGCGTCCCGTGGCGACGGATCGCCCTGCTGGGCGCGGCGATGGTGCTCTTCTACATGGTCGACACGGCAGCCACCACGTGGGGTCCGGTGTTCCTGCGCTCCGCCCACCAGGCACCCACCTGGCTGCTGCCGATGGCGACGCTGCCCTACCTCGTGGCCACCGGCGCCAGTCGCCTGGCCGCCGACCGGGTCGTCGACAGGGTTGGTGCGGTGGGGCTCCTGCGCGCCGGGGCGGTCGCTGCCTGCCTGTCGCTGGCGGTCGTGGTGTTCTCACCCTCGTGGCTGGTGGCGATCGTCGGCTTCACGCTGCTCGGCGGCTCGGTCGCCGTCATCGCACCCCTGAGCTTCTCGGCGGCCGCCTCGGTGGCCGGGGGCTCGCTGGACGCGGCCGCTCGGCGTGCCCGCGTGGACGCCGTGATCGCGCGCTTCAACCAGTTCAACTACGTCGGCGCCCTCCTCGGCGCGGTGCTGACCGGGGCCGTGGGGTCCGGGTCACTGCGGGTCGGCTTCGCCGTCCCGATGGTGCTCATCCTGGCGATCCTGCCCCTCGCCGGCGCCTTCCGCACGAACGGGCCGCCCACCCCCGTGGGGTGAGCGGCCCGTGTCGGTGCCGTGCCTGCCGGCTGAGGCGAACCTCAGGCGCCGGCCTTGGTGAAGCCCGCGGCCTCGGCGTCCTCGGCGCTCTTGAACCAGAACTCCGCGTGGGTCTGGTCGTACCACTGGCCGTCGGCCTCGTGGTACTTGCCCGAGTCGCCGTTGCCCTTGACGGTGTAGTCGGGGTCGGGCGAGGAGCCGTCCTCGTTGGCGGCCACCGCACCGGCCGGGACCTCCTTGGCCGCAGCCTCGGTGGTCTCGGTCGACTCGGTGGTCTCGGTGGTCTCCTCGGCCTTGGCCTCGTCCTCCGCGACCTTGGTCTCGGCGGCGGCGTCCTTGGCCTCGGCCTGCTTGGCGGCGCGCTTGGTGGCGGCCTCCGCCTCCTTGACCGTGGCCTTCTTGGCGAGCGGCTCGCGCACCAGCTCGATCACGGCCATCGGCGCGTTGTCACCCTTGCGCGCACCGATCTTGGTGATCCGGGTGTAGCCACCGGGACGCTCGGCCATGTCCGGCGCGATCTCGGTGAACAGCCGGTGGACGACGCCCTTGTCGGACACGACCGCGAGGACCCGCCGGCGCGAGTGCAGGTCGCCGCGCTTCGCGAAGGTGATGAGGCGCTCGGCCAGCGGACGCAGCCGCTTGGCCTTGGCCTCGGTCGTCGTGATCGAGTCGTGCTCGAACAGCGACGTGGCGAGGTTGGCCAGGATCAGCCGCTCGTGAGCCGGACCGCCGCCGAGACGGGGACCCTTGGTGGGGGTGGGCATGTGTCAATCTCCTTGGTGTGCGACCGGGACGGAGCCCCGCCCCGGTCAGCGGCGGATGGTCAGAGCTGCTCGTCCTCGGCCAGCGAACGGCCGTCGGCGTCGTCGGCGTAGTCGTCGAAGTCGTCGCCGTAGTTGTCGGCGATCGAGCTCGGGTCGAACCCGGGCGGGCTGTCCTTGAGCGCCAGGCCCATGCCGACCAGCTTGGCCTTGACCTCGTCGATCGACTTCGCACCGAAGTTGCGGATGTCGAGCAGGTCGGCCTCGCTGCGGCCCACCAGCTCACCCACGGTGTGGATGCCCTCGCGCTTGAGGCAGTTGTA
>JAICSZ010000514.1 GCA_025936615.1 Pedococcus sp.
CGGCCGTGCGGTCGCCTCCCGGCTCGCGCGCGACGGCGCCCAGGTCGTCGTGCTGGACCGCGACGAGGCCGGCGCGCGGCGGGTCGCCGACGAGGTCGGCGGGGCCGCGCTGGCCGCCGACCTCTCCGACGGCGCCTCGATCGACGCCCTCGGCCTGGGCAGCCGCGTGCACGCCGACATCGTCGTCAACAACGCGGGCATCCAGCACGTCGCCGCGGTGCAGGACTTCGACCCCGACCGGTTCGGCCTGATCCAGCGGCTGATGCTCGAGGCGCCCTTCCGACTGGCGAGGGCACTGCTTCCCGGCATGTACGAGCGGGGCTGGGGCCGGCTGGTGCACGTCTCGTCCGTGCACGGACACCGCGCGTCGCCGTACAAGTCCGCGTACGTCGCCGCCAAGCACGGGCTCGAGGGGCTGTCCAAGGTGATCGCCCTGGAGGCGGCGGGCACCGGCGTCACGAGCAACACGGTCTGCCCCGGCTACGTGCGCACGCCGCTGGTCGAGGGGCAGATCGCCGACCAGGCCCGCAGCCACGGGATCGGCGAGGACCGGGTGCTCGACGAGGTGCTGCTCGCCCGCACGCCCGTCAAGCGGCTCGTGGAGCCCGACGAGGTCGCCGGCCTGGTCGCCTACCTGTGCGGGCCGGGGACCGACTCGGTCACGGGCGGCTCGTTCCTGATGGACGGCGGGTGGACGGCTGCCTGAACCCGTCGGCGATGCGGTATCCCCGCACCAGGTCGCGCGCGACCGTGACGGAGTCCACCAGCGGGTGCAACGCGAAGGCCGTCGTCGCCAGGCCGACGTCACGGGAGAGAGCGGCGCGGATGGTGAGCTGCTCGACCGCCTTGACCTGGGCCATCAGCCCGAGCTGGTGCTGGTCGGGGGGAGTCGGCGACAGCGGGACCGCTCCCGCGCCGTCGACGTGGCAGGGCACCTCGACGACGCCGTCCTCCGGCAGTGACGCGACCGTGGTGCCGTTGCGCACGTTGAGGATCATCGAGGTCGGGGTGCCTCGCATGACCGCGGCCATGAAGGCCAGTGCGACACCCTCGTAGCCGCCGCCGGCGACGTCCTCGGCGTCGCGCTCCTCGTCCGCGCCGCGGACCTCGGCCATGTAGCTCGCGTCCCGCTCGGCGCGCACCTGCTGCCACCGCTGGTACGCCCGAGCCGGCCGTGCGGCGACCGACTCGTAGAACTCACGCTGCTGTCGGAGCAGGAAGTCGCCGCGGGTGTCGGGCTCGGAGCGGACGGAGGCCACGGCGTCACGCGCGAAGTAGTAGTAGTAGAGGTACTCGTTCGGGAGCGCACCCAGCGCCTGGACCCAGTCGGGACCGAAGAGCCGCGCCTCCTCGATGCCCTGCAGCGCCGACGTGTCGGCCAGCAGCCGGGGCAGCACGTCCACGCCGTCGAGGACGAGCCTGCGCAGCCAGCCGAGGTGGTTCAGGCCCACGTAGTCCGCACGCGTGCGTGCGGGGTCCAGGCCGAGGGCGGACGCCGCGCGCCGGGCCAGGGCGATCGGGGAGTCGCAGATGCCGACCTCGCGCTCGCCGAGCACCGACTGCATCGCCTCGGTCACCATGCC
>JAICSZ010000114.1 GCA_025936615.1 Pedococcus sp.
CACCTGGACGCAGGTCATGACCAAGCCGGACTGGGTCCGGGCACGGGTCGCGGCGACCGTGCGGCGCCGGCAGGCGGAGCTGTGCCCCGCGTGCCGCGCTGCGAGCTAGTGGTGCGCCGGCGGCATACCAGCCACCACCACACGCCGGTATGCCGCGTGCTCACCTCGGGCGCGCGACCGGCCGGTGTGCATTCGGGCGGCGCGTCCGCCCGAGTCAGCTCCGGCGGGAGGTGCCGAAGATCGAGCGGGTGATCTCGCGACCGAGCACGGTGCCCGCCGAGCGGAGAGCGGATCGGAAGGCTGTCGACCTCACGACCTGCTCGACGATGCCGGGCTCCGGCTTGGGCTCGCGGCCGCGGCGCGGGGTCGGCTCGCTGGCCGGCTTCGCAGCGTCAGCGGGCGGCCCGGCCTGGGCCGCGGCCTCCTTGGCCGCCAACATCTCCGACGCGGACTCGCGGTCGGTCGCGGTGGCGTACTTCGACGCCAGGGACGAGGCGGCCACCGTCTCGTCGACCAAGGCGTCCGGGGAGGGGTCCATGAGCGACTCGGGCGCCCGCATCCGGGTCCAGGCGACCGGGGTCGGCGCACCCTTCTCGGACAGCACGGTGATCACGGCTTCGCCGATGCCCAGCGAGGTCAGCAGCTCCTCGAGGTCGTAGCCGCTCTTGGGGTAGGTCGACACTGCGGCCCTGAGGGCCTTGGCGTCGTCCGGGGTGAACGCCCGCAGGGCGTGCTGGACACGGTTGCCGAGCTGGGCCAGCACGTCACCCGGCACGTCCTTGGGCGACTGCGTGACGAAGAAGATGCCGATGCCCTTGGAGCGGATCAGCCGGACGGTCTGCTGGATCGCGTCGAGGAAGTCCTTCGAGGCGTCGTTGAACAGCAGGTGTGCCTCGTCGAAGAAGAAGACCAGCTTGGGCTTGTCGAGGTCGCCCACCTCGGGCAGGTCGTGGAACAGGTCGGCCAGCAGCCACATGAGGAACGTCGAGAAGAGCTCCGGACGGTCCTGCACCGCAGGCAGCTCCAGCATGGAGACCATGCCCGCGCCGTCCGGGGTGGTGCGCAGCAGGTCTGCCGTGTCGAACTCGGGCAGCCCGAAGAATGCGTCGGCACCCTGGTCGGCGAACGTGATGAGCTCGCGAAGGATCACTCCGGCGGTCGCGGAGGACAGCCCGCCCAGCTCCTTGAGGTCGTCCTTGCCCTCGTCGGAGGTGAGGTGCTGCACGACGGCGCGCAGGTCCTTGAGGTCGTCGAGCCAGAGCTTGCGGCTGTCGGCGTAGTGGAAGACCAGCCCCAGGCTCGACTCCTGGGTCGCATTGAGCCCCAGCACCTTTGACAGGAGGGTGGGCCCGAAGGAGGAGATCGACGCCCTGACGGGGATGCCCTTGCCCTGTCCACCGAGAGAGTAGAACTCGGTCGTGAAGGCGGTCGGCGTCCACGCCTCGCCCACGTCGGTGGCGCGGGCCGTGATCTTGTCGTTCGGTTCCCCGGGGGAGGCCATGCCCGACAGGTCGCCCTTGATGTCCGCGAGGAACACCGGGACGCCCTGCTTGACGAGCTGCTCCGCCATCAGCTGCAGGGTCTTGGTCTTGCCGGTGCCGGTGGCGCCCGCGACCAGGCCGTGGCGGTTCATCACGGCCAGCGGGATCTTCACCTTGGCATCCTTGTATGCCGTGTCGTCCACGACTGCGGCACCGAACTCGAGCGCCGCGCCGGAGAAGGAGTACCCGGCGGCGATCTCCTGGACCTGCGCCGGCGATGAGGTGCTGGGCTTCGCGGTCTCGGTCACGCTCGGCACTCTAGTCACCCCACCACCTACAGTGGCGGGGTGATCTTCAAGAAGGTGGCAGAGGGGCGTCCGTACCCCGAGCACGGCAGGGAGACCCCTCGCGACTGGGCGGACGTGCCTCCCCGGATGGTGCGCCTCGACGACCTGGTGACCACCAAGAAGAACCTCGACCTCGGGCTGCTCCTGTCGGAGGACTCCACGTTCTACGGCGACCTGTTCGCCCACGTCGTCGAGTGGGAGGGCGACCTCTACCTCGAGGACGGCCTGCACCGCGCACTGCGCGCAGCGCTCCAGCAGCGACCTACCCTGCACGCACGCGTCCTCGTGCTTGACTAGCCCCCGGCGGAACCGGGCAGCGCTGCGCGGGACGGAGGTTGGGTGGTGACCTACATCGTGGAGTCGGGGGCGTCGAGCTCTCGCCGCGCGAGGCGTCGCCGCGCGCTGATCACCTTGGGTGTGGTGTCGCTGATGCTGTTCTTCGCCTTCTGGTACGCCTACTCCTACTACAGGCACGGCGACACCCATCCGGCCGCTGCCGCGCCGCCGTGCACCACGAAACCAGTGGCTCCCACAGCTGCAGACGTCACGGTCAACGTGTACAACGCCACCGACCGCGGCGGGCTCGCTGCGAAGACGGCCGCGGAGATGCGCAAGCGTGGGTTCAAGGTGGCAACCGTGGCCAACGACCCGCTACGGCGGAACATCCCCGGTCCGGCGGAGGTCCGCTACGGCGCCTCCGCGGGCCCCGACAGCAAGCTGGTGCTCGCCCTCGTGAAGGGGGCCAAGGCGGTTCGCGACGGACGGCCCGACACGTCGGTTGACCTCGTGCTCGGTGAGAAGTTCACGGCCTTGGCCGCCGCTCCGAAGACCCCCAGGCCCACGGCAACGACGACAACACCGTCGCCGACCTGCCAGCCGTCCGCGGCCCAGGCGGGCTGAACGCCGGGCACGTAGGCTCGTGGCGTGATCAGCGTCGAGCTCGCCCGCTCCCTGGCCGAGGACGGGGTGCTCTGGGCGCCGGCGCCCGGTGACAGGTTCACGATCGACCAGCCCAACGTCGTCGGCGAGGTGTTCTGGATCAGCCACCTGACCATCGACGTGCACACCTTCCACGGCCAGCCGCTGCTGGGCTTCAACGGCACGACGGAGTGGGCGCTCGACTCGGTCACCCTCGACAGTGCCCTCTGGCTCCCACGCGAGGACCAGCTGCGCGAGCTGGTCGGGGACCGCTTCGTGCGCCTCGCGAAGGACGAGGGCCAGTGGGTGGTGGAGGTGGACAGCGAGCGAGGCCGCGGAGAGTTCCGCGACCCCGATCCTGAGTGCGCCTATGCGCGCGCCCTGCTCAGCCTCACCTGACGGCTAGAGCTGTTGTGGCGCCACCTCACCGTGGTGGTGGCTCCTGGTGACCTGGACATCGGCCGCGCCGATCACGAACGTGACGACGCCGACGATCCAAGCGGTCCACGCCATCGGCCTGGTGTCGCTGAACCCCATCACCCAGGGAGCGATGAAGAACAGCACGCCCATCACCGCCATGACACCCTCGACGGACATCATGTCGGGCCGGATGACCTCGGCCAGGCCGAGCAACGCGGTGATGATGCCGAGCACGATCATGGTGCCGGTGGCGATGCCCGTCGTGGTGGTCCAGATGGGTGAGAGGAATGCGTACACGCCGACGATCACAGCGAGGTAGTCCTGTGGATGTGTCGATCGCTTCATGTTGCAACAACCACCTTTCGTGAAGATGGTCCGTCGATCCGTTTGGCGGGCCTGACGCCTCAATCGTCTCTCTTTACAACAGAATTCGCAATGGTCCCAGTCACGACGTACCCAGGCGCTTCAGGGTGGTGAGCCGACGCTCGTACTCCTGCTCGTCGATCTCACCGGAGGCGTAGCGCTCGGCGAGGCGCGCCTCGCCGGCCCGCCGACCGGCATACCCCTGCATGTGGCGCCAGCGGCGTCTTCCGAGGAAGCCGAAGGTGGCGAAGACCGCCACGAGGAACAGCAGCCAGAAGATCGGGAACAGCGGCCACCACGGGCCGGGGCCGTTCCAGTGGCCGTTGGTGGCGACGGCGGTGGTGATGGTGCTCAGCATGGTGGCTCCCTGGTTGGATCGGTTGGAACACCTCGATCCTGCCGTGGCGGGGCTGCCGGGGAATCCCACCGGAGGAGTCACCTGCCTTGCGCCCCAAGGGGTATGCCGTGTCGCCGGGTCACGCCCGCCGGCTCACTCATGGGACCAGCCGGGGCGGACGAGGCCGGACTCGTAGGCGAGCACCACCAGCTGCGCCCGGTCGCGCGCGTGCAGCTTGACCATCGCGCGACTCACGTGGGTCTTGGCCGTCGCAGGGCTGAGCACCAGCCGCGCGGCGATCTCGTCGTTGCTCAGTCCCTCGCCGACGAGGGCGACGACCTCCCGCTCGCGGTCGGTCAGCATCGCCAGCCGGTCGGCCGCGGGCGCAGCGGTGCCGCGGCTTCGCGTCGCGAACTCCCCGATCAGGCGTCGGGTCACACCGGGGCTGAGCAGGGCATCGCCAGCCGCGACCGCACGGATGCCCCGCAGCAGCTCGCCGGGCTCGGTGTCCTTGACGAGGAACCCGCTGGCACCGATCCGCACCGCCTCGAACACGTACTCGTCGAGGTCGAACGTGGTGAGCACGACAACCTTGGTGCCGGACAGCTGCTCGTCGGCGGCGATCTGCCGCGTCGCCTCGAGGCCGTCAGTGCCGGGCATGCGGATGTCCATGAGGACCACGTCGGGCTCGGTGCGGTGGACCACCTCGACGGCCTCCCGCCCGTCGCTGGCCTCCCCGACCACCTCGATGTCGTCCTCGGCATCGAGCAGGGCGCGGAGGCCGGCGCGCAGCAGCGCCTGGTCGTCCGCGAGCACCACCCTGATCACTGGTCGTCACCCGTGGGGATGCGGGCCTCGACGCGCAGACCGCCGAGCTCGGACGCCTCCACCTCCAGCTCGCCACCCAGGGCTCTGGCGCGCTCCTGCATACCGCTTATCCCGTTGCCCCGCTTGAGCTTCGGCAGGGCCCGAGAGCCGGTCCCGGCGTCCTCGATGCGCACCGTGAGCACGCTGTCACCGTAGTCGACGTCGACCGTGGCGCGGCTTGCCTGGGCGTGGCGGACGATGTTTGTCACCGCCTCCTGGACGATCCGGTATGCCGCGAGCTCCAGGGCCGCCGGCAGCACCCGTGGGCGGCCGGTCACCGTCTTGGTGATGGCCAGGCCGGCGTGGCCACTGCGCTCGACGATGTCGTCGAGGCCGGCGAGCGTGGCTTGGGGTGCCCTCGGTGCCGGGGCGTCGTCGGCCCGCAGCACGTCGATGAGTGAGCGCAGCTCGGTGAGCGCCTCCTTGCTCGCGTCCTTGATGGCGCGCAGCGCGGGTTCGACCTGCTCGGGACGCTGGTTCTCGGACAGGTGGAGGGCTACGCCCGCCTGCACGTTGATGAGTGACATGTGGTGGGCGACGACGTCGTGTAGCTCCTGGGCGATGCGCAGCCGCTCCTCCCCCGCCTGCCGTCGTCGGGTCTCCCGGGCCGCCTCGCGGTAGGTGGCAGCGCGCTCGCGCCAGCTGCGCACCACCTCGGCGATCGCGAGGATGACCAGCGTCCACGCGAGCACCCCGCCGAACGACTGCCAGCTCCACCGGTCGTGCAGGACCGCCATGTCGAGCACGTGCCCGGCCAGGACCAGGCTGGCAGCGACCCACGCGGCCGGGCGGTGCCCGCGGACCACTGCCGACACGATGGCGACGACGAGCCCGAGGAAGACCGGGCCGAACGGGTAGTCGAGGGCGAAGTAGGCGCCCGTCGCGGCGCCGACCCCGAGCACGGCCGGCGTGGTCCAGCGCGGGACGAGGACGAGCGCCACCGGGGCCACGAGCAGCAGGGCCACGGCCAGCAGGTCGACCGGGCGCCGGCCCGGCTGACCGTGTGCGGCACCGAAGCTCCCCCCGACCTGCACCAGGGCAACGAGCCCGGCGGCGAGGTGTCGCGCAAAGCGCGGCGGCCCGCCCCGTCGCGCCCACGGCGGCCCACCGCGCGCCCAGGGCGGTCCCCAGGGGTGGTCGTCACGGTCGCGCACGCTGTTCAGGGTAGGGAACAGACGCTCAGGTGGGCGTCACCCGGAGGCGGCAACGCGGCCTACCCCCACGGGAGCAGGCCGGTGGTCAGGTGGGTGGCACCGGCTGCGGCGAGTCGGTCGGTTGGGTGACGCTCGGCCGGCCCCCGTCCCAGGCGACCGGCTCGAGCCAGAGCTGTCGTCCGGGGTAGGTGGTGCCGATTCCGTCGGGTCGCCAGGCGTGGAACAGCAGCCAGGTCGAGCCGTCCGCGAGGGTGACTGGGGCACAGTGCCCGGGCCCAGCCGCGACCGTGCTGGTGGCCACGAGTGGCTGGTCCGACTGGTCGGTGCACGGGCCGAGCGGCCCCACGCAGCTTGCCCAACCGATGGCGTAGTCCGCGGAGGCGTAGTTGTTCGCGGAGTACAGGAGCACGTGGGCGCCGTCGTGCACGACCATCTCGGGGGCCTCGACGAGGTTGCCCTGCCAAGCCTTGGTGTTCGTGAGCAGCGCGGTGGGCCGCCCGGTCAGGCGACCGCCGTCACCTGACAGCTGCTGCCCCCACAGGTGCACCGGTTGGCCGCAGCAGTTCCCGTCGTTCTTCCAGTACAGGTAGAGCTTTCCGTCGGCGCCTCTCACCGCGTCGGGGTCGATCGAGCCACCGAGCGTCGGCTGGCAGACGAACGGCCGAGACCCCGCGTCGCGGAACGGACCCGCTGCATCGGCGGCCGTTGCTCGCCCGATGCACTGCTTCCCCGAGCGGCTGTCGTGGGCGACGTAGAACATGACGAAGGCATCGCCGACCCGGACCACCTCGGGCGCCCACGTGGAGCCGGCCTGCGCCCAGACGCCCAGCTGCGGCAGCGCGTCCGGGCCCCGCGCCCAGTGGACCAGGTCGGGCGAGGTGGCGGCCTGGACGTTGGAGCCGCCACCCTGGGTCGCGTAGAGGTGGAAGGTGCCGCCCACCTGGAGCACCCAGGGGTCGGGGGTGTCCTCGGCGAGGACCGGGTTGGCGTAGGTACCTTCCGGTGCCCTCGGCGCCGTCGCCCTGGTCGTGGTGCTGCCGCTCTCGCGGGCGGAGTTGGCGCTGCAGCCGGTCAGGCTGAGGGCCACCATGGTCGCCGCCGCTGCGGCGAGCGCAGCTCGACCCGTCCGACCCACCGCTCAGCCCTTGACGCCGCTCTGCGCCACGCTCTCCACGATCTGGCGCTGGGCGATCACGAACAGCACCAGCACGGG
>JAICSZ010000314.1 GCA_025936615.1 Pedococcus sp.
AGCGGCAGTCGAGATCCTCAAGCGCGAGGGCGTCAGCAACGCGTTCGGTGTGCCGGGCGCGGCGATCATCCCCTTCTACGCGGCGCTCCAGGCCTCCGGGGGCATCAACCACACCCTCGCCCGCCATGTGGAGGGCGCCTCGCACATGGCAGAGGGCTACACCCGTACGCACGCGGGCAACATCGGCGTCTGCATCGGCACGTCCGGCCCCGCCGGCACCGACATGATCACCGGCCTGTACTCCGCCAGCGCGGACTCGATCCCGATCCTGTGCATCACCGGGCAGGCGCCGGTGGCCAAGCTGCACAAGGAGGACTTCCAGGCGGTCGACATCGCGTCCATCGCCAAGCCGCTGACCAAGATGGCGGTGACCGTCCTCGAGCCGGCCCAGGTCCCCGGCACCTTCCAGCAGGCGTTCCACCTGATGCGCTCGGGACGCCCGGGCCCGGTGCTCATCGACCTGCCGATCGACGTGCAGATGGCCGAGATCGAGTTCGACGTCGAGACCTACGAGCCGCTGCCCGCCTACAAGCCCGCCGCCACCCGTCCCCAGGTCGACAAGGCGCTGGACATGCTGGAGGCAAGCGAGCGCCCGCTCATCGTCGCCGGTGGCGGGATCATCAACGCGGACGCGGCGGGCCTGCTCGTGGAGCTCGCCGAGCTGACTGGCGTCCCGGTCGTCCCGACCCTGATGGGCTGGGGCACGATCCCCGACGACCACGAGCTCAACGCCGGCATGGTGGGCCTGCAGACCAGCCACCGCTACGGCAACGCGACGATGCTCGAGTCCGACTTCGTGCTCGGCATCGGCAACCGCTGGGCCAACCGGCACACGGGTGACGTGGAGACCTACACCCAGGGCCGCACCTTCGTGCACGTCGACATCGAGCCGACCCAGATCGGCCGGGTCTTCGCCCCCGACTACGGCATCGTCTCCGACGCGAAGGCGGCGCTGGAGCTGTTCGTCCAGGCGGCCCGCGAGCGTCGCGACGCCGAGGCGCTCAAGGACCGAAGCGAGTGGGCTGCGTCGTGCCGCCAGCGCAAGCAGACGCTGTGGCGCAAGACCAACTTCGACGTCACCCCGATCAAGCCGCAGCGCGTCTACCAGGAGATGAACCGCGCGTTCGGCAAGGACGTCCGCTACGTCTCCACCATCGGGCTCTCGCAGATCCAGGCGGCCCAGCTGCTGCACGTCTACAAGGACCGGCACTGGATCAACGCCGGTCAGGCGGGGCCGCTCGGCTGGACCGTCCCTGCCGCGCTGGGTGTGGCGACCGCTGCCCCCGAAGAGCTCGTCGTGGCCCTCTCGGGCGACTACGACTTCCAGTTCATGATCGAGGAGCTGGCGGTCGGCGCGCAGTTCAACATCCCCTACGTCCACGTCCTGGTGAACAACGCCTACCTCGGCCTGATCCGCCAGAGCCAGCGCGGCTTCGACATGGACTACCAGGTGCAGCTGTCCTTCGACAACATCAACGCACCTGAGGTCAACGGCTACGGCGTGGACCACGTCAAGGTCGCGGAGGGCTTGGGCTGCAAGGCGGTTCGCGTCACGGACCCCGACGAGATCCTGCCCGCCCTCGAGAAGGCCAAGGGCCTGGCCCAGGAGTACCGCGTGCCGGTCGTCGTCGAGGTCATCCTCGAGCGGGTCACCAACGTCTCGATGGGCACCTCGATCGACAACGTCACCGAGTTTGAGGACCTGGCCGAGCACGGCGAGGACGCGCCCACCGCGCTGTTCGCCAACCTCGACTAGCGTGCGCAGATGGCCCGCGTCCTGCTCGCCCCCGACAAGTTCAAGGGCACGTTGACGGCCGCCGAGGTCGCCGCCCACATGGCCACGGGGCTGCGTGCGGTGGTGCCCGACGTGGACGTCCGCGTGGTGCCCGTCGCCGACGGCGGTGACGGGACGCTCGCGGCGGCGGAGGCCGCCGGGTTCGAGAGGGTGGCCGTGACCGCAACCGGACCGACCGGTATGCCGCGTGCTTCCGCCTTCGGGCGACGTGGCGGCGAGGCGGTGGTCGAGCTCGCGGAGATCTCGGGGCTCGGCCAGCTGCCCGATGGCCGGCTGGCCCCGCTCGCCGCGACGAGCCGGGGCACCGGCGAGCTCATCGCCGCCGCCCTCGACGCAGGATGTCGGCGCGTGGTCGTCGGCGTCGGGGGCAGCGCGTCCACCGACGGCGGTGCCGGCATGGTGGAGGCACTGGGCGCCAGGCTTGTTGACGCCGAAGGAAGCCCGGTCCAACCGGGTGGTGCCGCCCTCGTGGACGCGGTCGAGCTGGACCTGTCCGGGCTCCACCCCGCACTGGGCGAGGCAGAGCTCGTCGTCGCCTCCGACGTGGACAACCCGCTCACCGGGCCCAAGGGCGCTGCCGCGGTCTACGGACCGCAGAAGGGCGCGACCCCCGAGCAGGTCGAGCAGCTCGACGGCGCGCTGGCGCACTGGGCCGACCTCGTCGCCAAGGCGACGGGGGCCGACCGGCGGGACACCCCGGGTGCCGGAGCTGCGGGAGGGGTCGGCTTCGGCCTCGTCGCAGTCCTCGGCGCCACGACCCGGCCCGGGGCCCAGCTGGTCTTCGAGCTCACCGGGCTGCTCGAGGAGCTCGAGGCGGCAGACCTCGTGGTGACCGGCGAGGGCTCCCTCGACCGGCAGACCCTGCACGGCAAGGCACCCGCGGCCGTGGCCGCGGCAGCCCGCGACGCAGGGGTGCCGGTGGTGGCGGTCGCCGGCCGGGTGACCCTGACCGACGGTGAGGTCGCGGACGCGGGTCTCACCGCGGCATACGCACTGCTCGACGAGGCCAGCAGCGAAGACGAGGCGATGACGAGACCGGGGCCGCTCCTGGAGCGGATCGGGTCACGCATCGCGACCGAGCACCTGGCCGGTGCGTCGTGAGGTTCGCGCGGGTTGGCCCGGCGGGCGCCGAGCGGCCCGTCGTCGAGGGACCCGACGGCCGCCTGCTCGACCTGTCGGGCGTCACCCACGACCTCGACCACGCCTTCCTCCAGAGCGGGCTGGGTGACGTCGAGCGGCTCATCCCCACCCTGTCGGCGCTCGCCGAGGCGCCTGCCCGGTGGGGAGCCCCCGTCACCCGGCCCGGCAAGGTCGTCGGCATCGGCCTCAACTACGCCGCGCACGCCGACGAGTCCGGTCAGCCGCGCCCGGCCGAGCCGGTCGTCTTCCTCAAGGCGAGCACGTCGGTCTGCGGGCCGCGGGACGACATCCGGATGCTGCCCGGGTCGCTGACCACCGACTACGAGGTCGAGCTGGGGGTGGTCCTGGGCGCCACCCTGCGGTCGGAGGACGACCACGGCCGCGCGCTCGCCGCCGTCGCGGGCTACCTGCTCGCGGACGACGTCTCGGACCGCGCGCTCCAGCTCGAGCGCGGCGGCACCTGGACCAAGGGCAAGTCGGCCGACACGTTCTGCCCGCTGGGTCCGTGGCTGGTCACCCCGGACGAGCTCGGCGACCCCCAGGCGCTGACCCTGCACCTGGACGTCAACGGCGAGCGGCGACAGGACGCGTCGACCAGCGACATGATCTTCACCGTGGCCGAGCTGCTCTGCTACACCAGCGGCATCATGACCCTCGAACCCGGCGACGTGGTCATCACGGGCACGCCGGCAGGCGTCGCGCTGGGCCGCCCCGAGCCCAAGCCGTACCTGCGCCACGACGACCTCGTCGAGGCGGACGGCGGGGTGCTCGGCACCCAGCGCAACCGGCTCGTTGCGGACG
>JAICSZ010000290.1 GCA_025936615.1 Pedococcus sp.
CTGCAGGACTGGCAGCTCGGCCTCGGCCACGCCTTCGAGATCAACCCCGACCTGCCGGACAGCTTCCGGATGGAGCTGGCGCACGCGCTGCTCGCCCGTCAGCTGTTCCCGGACGCACCGCTGAAGTGGATGCCCCCCACCAAGCACATGACCGGCGACGTGTTCCGGGGCTACCTGCTCGACGGCTTCTTCAACCTCGTCGGGGCCATGACCGGCCAGGGCATCCTGCTCGTCGGGATGATGACCGAGGCGGTGGTGACCCCGTTCCTCTCGGACCGCGACCTGGCGCTCCAGAACGTCCGCTACGTGCTCAACGCGGCCGGCGGGCTCACCGAGGACTTCCACCCCCCACGCGAGGGGTTCATCCAGAACCGCGCCCGCCTGGTGCTCGGCGAGGCGGTCGACCTGCTCGAGAAGATCACTGACGAGCCCGGCCGGGCGCCACTGCTCGAGGCCATCGCCGACGGCACGTTCGGGCTGATGAAGCGTCCCGCGGACGCGGGCAAGGGCCTCGACGGGGTCGTCGCGAAGGCCACGGCCTACGACAACCCCGCGACCACCCTGCTCGAGACGGGGGAGACCCGATGAGCACCACGCCGCCCGACCTCGTCCGCCCCTACGGGGACACCACCGGCGACGGCATGGTGCAGGTCTCCTTCACCCTGCCGGTGCCGCACGACAAGCGCGCGGAGGGCGCGGCCCTGCAGCTCGCCGCCAAGATGGGTCTCGACCCGGCCCTGCTGGTGCACGCCAAGGCGATGGGCCCGGACTTCACCTTCTTCGTCGTCTACGGCAGCGCCAACCACCTGGTCGACCTGCGCGAGGTCGAGGTGGTCGAGCGCGAGTTCCCCCTCCTGACGCCGGCCGAGGTCAACAAGGCCATCAAGGGCCGGCTGCGCCGCAAGCTCGTCGTCGTCGGGGCCTGCATCGGCACCGACGCCCACACCGTCGGCATCGACGCGATCCTCAACATCAAGGGCTTCGCGGGGGAGAAGGGGCTGGAGTACTACCGCGAGGTCAAGGTGGTCAACCTCGGCGCGCAGGTGCTCGTGCCCGAGCTCGTCGCCCGCGCTCGCGCCGAGAAGGCCGACGCCGTCATGGTCAGCCAGGTCGTCACGCAGCGCGACGCGCACATCCACAACACCACCGCCATGAGCGCCGCCTTCCGCGAGGCCTACCCGGCCGGCCAGGTGCCGTTGCTCGTCGTCGGAGGGCCTCGCTTCGAGGAGGGGTCCGCAGCCAGGCTGGGGGTCGACCGGATCTTCGGTCGCGGCACCACTCCCGGCGAGGTCGCCAGCTACCTCGTCCACGAGCTCGCACACGTCAAGGAGGAGCGATGACCGGCAGCGCCCCAGAGGTCGGGATGACCGTCACCCACCGCCGCTACGTGCCGTACTCGCACGCCCACTACGCCGGCAACCTCGTCGACGGCGCCTACTCGCTCGCGGCCTTCGGCGACGTCGCCACCGAGCTGTGCATCCGCACCGACGGTGACGAGGGACTGTTCGCGTCATACTCCGACGTGCAGTTCAAGGCCCCGGTCCGGGCGGGCGACCTCATCGAGGTCGAGGCGCGCCTCGTGCGCGCCGGCAACCGCAGCCGGGAGATGGACTTCGAGGTCCGCGTCGTGGCGCGGGGCAACCCTCGCCGCGGCGAGTCCGCGGCGGACCTGCTCGAGCCTCCCGTGGTGGCCACGACCGCCCGTGGTGTCGTCGTGGTCCCGCCCCGCGAGGTCTTGGCCTGAGCACGGTCGGCGTGTCGCGCACGACACGCCGACCGCTCAGAGATTTCTTTGCCGCACAACGCAATTCGGCAAGCGCTCAACCTGCACAAACGGCCAGATCCGCAGATGGGGGCCGGGTTGACAGCGAGCGTTGCAACGGTATGTTGGCCTGCGTTGCCTCACCGATTGACTGGCCGCGAGGGGGAACTCCAGACAGGACCAGGACGCACCGCCCGGTGACTAGCGCGCGCAGCCACCGCCCCGCCAGCCGTGACGTCCGGCCCCATCTGGCGCTCCCGCCCGTGACCGTGGTGGACGGCGGCGCGGCCCGCGCGCTCAGTAGACAACAGCGGGGAGCAGGCACCCAGCCTGTCCCTCGTTGGTCCCAAAGGCGGCGCGGGCCGTGCCGTGTCCTACCGTTGAGGGGTGCTCCGCCTCGGTCTCGCCGCAGTCTCCGGCCTCCTGACCGCCCTCGCGTTCCCCACCCACAACCTGTGGTTCCTGGCTCCCGTCGGGGTGGCAGTGCTCGCGGCGGCGGTCACCGGCGCCCGCTGGCGGCTCGCCACCCTGGTCGGGCTGGTCCACGGCCTGGCCTTCTTCCTGCCCACCCTGTCGTGGTCCGGCGTCTACGTCGGCAACCTGCCCTGGGTCGCCCTGGCGACCCTCGAGGCGCTCTACGTCGCCGCAATGTGCGCCCTCACCGCGCTGGTGCAGCGCCCGTTCCTCGACACCCGCCTGCGACCCCTTGCCTATGCCGCCGTCCCCCTCTTGTGGGTGCTCCAGGAGTGGGCGCGTGGCACCACGCCCTTCGGCGGCTTCCCCTGGGCCCGGTTGGCGTTCAGCCAGGCCGACAGCCCACTGGCGCACCTCGCCCGCTACGCGGGCGCACCGGGCATCACCTTCGCCGTGGCCGCCCTGGGCACGGTCGTCCTCGCGCTCGCCCGAGAAGGCGTCCCCTGGTGGCGCCGCGCGCACGGTGGGGGCCACGCCGCATACCGGCTCCTCGCGGTTGGCCTGGTCGTCCTGGCCCTCGCCCCGTCGGTCGCCTCGCTCGTGGTGCACCCGCCCACGAACGGCAAGCCGGTGAGCGTGATGTTCGTGCAGGGCAACGTGCCCAAGCCCGGCCTGGACTTCAACGCCGAGCGGCGCAAGGTCCTCGACAACCACGTGCAGGCCACGGTCGCGGCCACCAGGGGAGAGCCCACGCCGCCGACCCTGGTGGTGTGGCCCGAGAACTCCTCGGACATCGACCCGTTCGAGAACCTCGACGCCAAGGCCGACATCCGGCTGGCCGTCGAGTCCGCCCAGGCGCCCATCCTCCTCGGCGCGGTCCTCGACGGTCCGGGGCGCTACGTCTCCAACGCCAGCCTGTTCTACCGGCCCGGGGGAGGGGAGCCGGGGCGCTACATCAAGCAGCACCCCGTGCCGTTCGCCGAGTACATCCCCTTCCGCACCTTCTTCCGCAACTTCAGCGACAAGGTCGACCTCGTGACTCGCGACTTCGCGGCCGGGGACCAGCCGGGTGGCTTCGAGGTGCCGGTCAGCGGCGCGCAGCCGTACTGGATCATCCCCACGATCTGCTTCGAGGTCGCCTACGACGACCTGATGCGCGACTCGACGACCCAGCCGGGCCGGCAGGCCAGCATCCTCGCCGTGCAGACGAACAACGCGACCTTCGGCTACACCGCGGAGTCGGAGCAGCAGTTCGCGATCAGCCGGATCCGGGCGATCGAGCACGGCCGCTCCGTCGTGCACGTCTCCACCGTCGGCGTCAGTGGCTTCATCCGCCCGGACGGAACCTACGTCGACAAGACCTCGTTGTTCACGCAGGCGGCCCGGCTCGGGTCGCCCGTGGTCCGCACCGAGGTCACCGTCTCGGACCGCATCGGCCCGCTGCCGGAGTATGCCGCGGCCGGGGCGGGACTGGCGCTCCTCGCGCTCGGGCTGTGGACGGGTCGACGGAACGCTAGGGTCGAGCCCGCCGCGACCGACCCGGCGCCGAGCAGGAGGGACTCCGTCGTTGTCTGACCCGATCGAGCGGGTGCTCGTCTGCATCCCCACCTACAACGAGGTCGAGAACCTGCCGCGGATCGTCGCGCGGGTGCGGGCCGCGGTGCCCGAGGCCGACGTGCTCGTGCTGGACGACAACAGCCCTGACGGCACCGGCAAGGTGGCCGACGAGCTGACCGACGCCGACCCGCACGTGCACGTGCTCCACAGGCCCGCCAAGCAGGGACTCGGGAACGCCTACCTCGCCGGCTTCACGTGGGGGCTGGACCGCGGCTACGACGTGCTCGTGGAGATGGACGCGGACGGCTCGCACCAGCC
>JAICSZ010000116.1 GCA_025936615.1 Pedococcus sp.
CCGACTTGGACACGTCGAGCACCACCGGTCCGAGGTCGGTGTTCTGGTCAACGGTCGCGGCGCCGAGGCCCGGGAAGTGCTTCGCGGTCGTCACCACACCGAGCTTCTGCTGTGAGCCGATGGAAGCCGCACCGCACTGGCCGCAGACGACCGGGTCCATGCTGTACGAGCGCCCGAACCTGTCGTCGAAGTTGCCGGTCTGGCGGAAGACGTCGAGTACCGGCGCGAGGTTGCAGTTGATCCCTGCGTCCAGCAGGTCCAGCGCTGCGCCCGTGCCCATGGACCGTGCGGTGGCCACCGGATGCAACGACTGCCCCATCTGCCTCTCCGAGATCCCGGGGGCGCCCGGGAGACGTTGCACGACGCCGCCCTCCTGGTCGGTCATCACCAGCAGCGGGTACCCGACGCCGCTGTCCGACTGCGCTTGCGCCAGGTCGCGCGTCACCGTCTGGATCTGGTTGCGGCTGCTGCGGTCGATGTTCTCCCCGAAGAAGATCACCCCTCCGACCAGACCGGCGCGGATGGCGTCGAACAGTGCTGTCGGGGGCGTCAGGCCGGGGTAGGACCAGATCACGCGTTGGCCCACCCGCTGGGCGGGGGAGAGGTGGTTCGGCCCAGCGCCCGTGGTCGTTTCGGCGCCATCGCCCGTGCCGGCGGAGGCGCGCGCCGGGCTGAGCAGGCCTGCGCCGACGACCATGGCCGCTCCACCGACGAGGACGCTGCGTCTGCGAAGGCTGGGGCTGTCGCTCGTCGAGAACTCGTCTTGCTCGCTGGAGGTGTCGCGCGCGTCGCGGCTGATGGTCATGCCGGGTCTCCTCCCGGTCGCTGGTTCGCCACAGGTGCGCCCAGGTGCTGAGCTGTCGGCACCCACTGAAGCATCGTGGCCCGATGCTGTTCACGGTGGCAGAGACCCGCGCCGACGTAAAGACCTCAGCGTGGCAGAGAGATCTCGAAGGTGGTGGGTCGACCGCCGGTGGGCGCGTGGTAGCGCGCCTCCCCACCGTGGCTTCGGGCGATCTCGCGCACGAGGTACAGACCCAGTCCCGTCGCTCCGGAAGGGCCTCCAGCCGCGAAGCGCTCGAACAGGCGGGGGACCAGCTCCGCGCCGACTCCAGGCCCGGCATCGGTCAGCCGGATGCGGATCTGGCCGGGGCGGGCGGAGCCCGTGAGCGTGAGCGGGGCAGCGCCGTGGCGGAAGGCGTTGTCCAACAGGTTGTCCAGGGCTTGGCCCAACCGGACGGGGTCGGCGCGCACGAGCGCCTCATCAGCGACCTCGCAGCGCACCTGGGCATCCGGCTGGGCTGCCAGCATCCGCGCCGCCGCACCACGCAGCAGCTCGGTGAGCGAGACGTCCTCGAGGCGCGACTGCACCGTCTCGCCGTCCGGGCGGGCGCTCGTGGTCAGGTCGGAGGCCAGTCGGTGCAGCCGGTTGGCACTGCTGCGGATGCCACCCAGCAGCGCGTCGCGCTCTGCCACACCCATCTTGTCCCACGAGGACAGCAGGGTGCTCACGGATCCGTCGATGACGGCGGCCGGGGTGCGAAGCTCGTGGGCCGTGATCGCCATGATCCGGCCCTGCTGGGCGACGGAGGTGCTGCGCACCTGCTCGTGTTCGTGTTCGGAGCTCTGGTCCCGGGTGACCTTGGCGAAGCCGACATGCGCACCGGAGTCGTCGTACACGGGAGTGATGACCACACTCGCCCAGAACTGTGTGCCGTCCTTGCGCAGCCGCCACCCCAGCTCGGTGAAGCTTCCCTCGCGCAGAGCCACCTCGAGGTTGCGCTCGGGATGCCCGCTGGCTTGCTCCCACGCCGGGTAGAAGAGCCGGAAGTGCCGGCCGATGATCTCCTCGGCGGTGTAACCCTTGATGCGCCTTGCCCCAGCGTTCCAGCTGACCACGGTCCCGTCCACATCGAGCATGAAGATCGCATACTCGCCCACCGCGGCAACCAGCAGCCGGAACATCTCCTCACTGCGGCGCAGGTCCACCTCGGCGGCACGCAGTGCGCTGATGTCCTGCACCTGCGCGAACAGGTAGAGGACCTGGTTCGCGGAGTCCCGGATCGGCGCGAGGGTGACGCGGACGGTGCCGGCAGGATCGGCTGCCGGACCCCGAGGGAGTTGGTGCTCAAAGGTGGCGAGCTCATCACCGGAGGCCAGGATCGCCTCGAGCGCGTGGTCCAACCTGTGCCCGGCCCGTTGGGTCAACCGCCCGTAGTCGACTCCGACGAGCTCTTCGGGGCTGCTGGACATCAGCTTGGCCAGGGCCCCGTTGGCCCGCACGATCGTGCCGGTGCCGGTCAGCGTGGCCATTCCGATGGCCGCCCTGTCGAACAGCTCCCGGAACTGCTGGACGTGCTCGTCCAAGAAGCCCTGCTCCCAGCCGGGGGCGGAGCCGCGGCCGTCCCCGAGGGCCCCCACGAGGGCGAGCCTCGGTGGGCTCTCCCACAGGCCCGGCGTCGCGTCGTCCAACGTGTGTGTCAGTCGCATGGGGAGGTCGTGCAGCGGAGTCCACTTTCCGATGACGTCGGCAGCGCCCAGCTCGCGGGCCCGCGCAGCAAGGCCGGCCTCGTCGAACCCGGTGAACAGCACGACCTTGGTCTGCGGGCGCAGCGCGAGGATGCCGGGCAAGGCCTCGATGCCGTCCAACCTGGGCATCGAGGCGTCGAGCAGCAGGATCGCGGGCGCGAACTGGTCGACCAGGGTGAAGGCCGACGAACCGTCCCCGCCCTCTGCCACGACCTCGAACAGGCCGGACGACTCCAAGGTTCGGCGGACGACGGCCCGAAGCTCCTGCGAGTCATCGACCAGGACCACCGTCGTCCTGGCGCCCGCCGCCGCACCGCTCACTCTTCGACCCTCTCACCGCTGACCGCACTGAATGCAACTATGGTGGATCGCCGAGAATCCGGCATGCGGCACGCACCGAGAACGGCGCGCCGTCCAACATCCAGTCCCGACACCGGCGTGCACCGCGTGATCCCGGCGATGCCGCCAGCAGCCAGATACCCCTCGGTGACGCGTCCAATTCGCCCTCTCGGGAAGTGATCATCTCGCGGGGAGGGTGCAACCGTCCGCTTCCTCCCGGCGGACCGCCCTATGGTGCCGACGCCGTCGTCGAGGACCCGGTTGGCGGACCACTCGGCACAGCAGCGGGGAGCTGGTGGTTCTCGTTGTTCTGCTCCACGATCTCAACCGCCACGTCCCGCAGCTTGACGTTGGAGTGCTGGGACACCTGGGTCAGGTACTGGAACGCCCGATGGTCGTCGAGCTCGTAGCGCTCCATCACGATGCCCATGGCCTGCCCGATGACCTTGCGGGTGTGCAGCGCGGCGTTGAGGTTCTCCTCGCGTCGCACATGGCCCATTGCCAGCGCGGCGTGGGTGGCGAACAGCTCCGCAGCTTCCCGGAGCTCCGGGTCGATTCGGTCGCTGTCGGTCGAGTAGAGGTTGAGACCGCCGAGCGTCTTGTCGTCCACGTAGAGAGGCAAGCCCATCTGCGCGCGCAGCCCCATGGCGACTGCCGGCGGGACGAACCGGGGCCAGCGCGCCTCGTGGGCGGTCAGGTCGTTCACCTCGACGACACCCGACTTCTCGATCGCGTCCAGGCACGGGCCTTCGTGGAACTCGTACTGCAGCTGGTCGAGGTCCCACACCAGCTGGTCGGTGGCGGCTACCGTCTCGACCCGTCCATCGCGATAGGTGATGGAGATGCCCACATGGTCAATGCCCGGGAGTGCAAGTCTTGCCGCCTGCACGGTGGTGTTCAGCGTGGTCGGCAGATCTGGTGCACTGTAGATCAGGCGGGCAGCCTCGGCGAGCCCAGCCAGAATGTTCGGTCGTGTGGCCACCGCGTCTCCAGTCCCAGACTTGGGGTCGGAACGACAGGCGTTCGCTCAGCGAGACACGGCGACTGAGGTTCATTGAAGTGCCCTGAGCCACTCCTTGACCTCGGACTCTGACCCTACACCTCTGGCCATGACGGGGTGCTCGATGTCAGCGGCGCCGGGTGTGGGAACGGTTCCGCAGGGCGATCGCGGCGGTGAGGGCGGTCGCGAAGGCCGACCATCCCGCATACGCACCGAGGCCCAAGGCCCGGCCGGCACCGGTGGGACGGGCCCGGCGGGTCAGGTCCAGCCCACTCGCGGTCAGGGCCGCGCTGTCGAGGGCAGCGAGCCACGGCTGGTGGGCGCGGAAGAACAGCGCGCTCCAGCCGGCGTTGAGGGTCATGTTCGCCGCGAGCGCCCTTGCGTAGGAGGTGGACTCATCCTCTGGCAGCTCGGCCATGGCGGCTGCCGAGGCGATCGCGACCTCGGCGTACAGGGCCGTCCACACGACGGGGAAGGCCCAGGGTGGTGGCTGCCACCGAGGGAGGTCGAGCCCCCGGTACCAGCGGCTGTCGGGATTCGTGGCGAGGGAGCCCACGACGGCCGCGACGGCCACGAGGGCACCGGCACGTCGCAGCGACCGGCGCCAGCGGGTGGGGTCCACCGAGCGGGTCGCACGTGCCACCGCCTCGTCGAATCCCGTTCGGCCGGCGGGTGGTGCCGGCACGAGGGCGGCGAGGTCGTCCTCGGCGCAGACGGCATCGTGGACGAGGCTGCCGACCAGCGGCTTGGCGACTCCGGCGCGGACCGGCGTCACCAGGCCCACCCAGTGGCTGGCCAGTGATGGCGTCAGCACGGGCACGGTGGCGATGTACCGACGGCCCAGGCCGGTGACGCGGGCGTAGCCGCGCATCATGTCGGCGTACGTGAGGACGTCGGGTCCGCCGAGGTCGAAGGTGCGGTTGAGGTCCGGCGGCAGGCTGGCGGCCTCGGCGAGGTAGTGCACGACGTCGGCGGCGGCGATCGGCTGGATCCGGCTGGAGAGCCAGCGGGGTGCGACGAGCGCAGGGAGCCTCTCGGTGAGGTGGCGCAGCATGTCGAAGGAGGCCGAGCCGTCACCGAGCACCACTCCGGCCTGCAGCACCGCGGCCGGGACCTGGCCGGCGAGGAGGATCTCACCGACCTCGACGCGAGACGCCAGGTGCGGTGACAGCGGCACGCCGTCGGGGTGCAGGCCACTGAGGTAGACGACCCGCTTCACGTGCGCCCGGGTCGCCGCGTCGCCGAAGGTCTGCGCCAGTTCGCGGTCCCGTGCGACGAAGTCCCCGGCGCCGTCCATCGAGTGCAGCAGGAAGTACGCGACGTCGACAGCGTCCATCGCGCGGCGCACGTCGGCATCGGATGACGCGTCACCCTCGACGACCTCGACGTCACCACTCCAGGGGAGGCGCCCCACGCGCCCGGCACTGCGGCTGAGGACGCGAACCTGCCAGCCCCGCTCGAGCAGGGCCGGCACCAAGAGCCCACCGATGTAGCCGGTGGCTCCGGTGACGAGGGCGAGTCCGGGTGTGGTCACGTCAGTCTCCGATCGTCAGCGCGTGGGGGAGCAGGAACACCATGCCGAGTGACCACGTCAGGTGGATGACCACGGGCCCGAGGATCCCACCGGTCACTCGGCGCTGCAGACCGGTGACCAGTCCGAGCGCCGCGGCGGCCAGGACCAGCAAGGGGATCCCGGGGCCGACGGTCGTCAGGGCGTAGACGGTCGTGGTGACGGCGACGGCATGCCTGCGACCGACTGCGGCGAAGAGCGCCCCACGGAAGTACAGCTCCTCCGCGACGGCGTTCACGGCTGTGATGACGGCGACCAGGGCCAGTGAACCCTGACGTGCGTGGTCGAGCAGGCGGTCGACCGGCTCACGCAACAGGGGCACTCGGCTCACGACGAGCGCGCCGGCCAGGAAGACGACCACGAGCAGCACGCCCAGGGCCAGCGACTGCACCACAGGTCGGGCGAGCTCGGTCCCGCTGCGGGTGCGTGCCCGCCCGAGGTGGAGCGGGCCGGACGCCAGGGCGCCCACGCTCCAGACTCCGGCAAGGGCGGTCGTGCCGATGTAGAACCAGGTGTTGCCCGGCGGCACCCTCAGGGCCGCAGCCAGCAGTGACGCCCCGGCCACGAGGGTCACCAGCGCGACCACGCGGCGGCGGCGGAACGCGGCGTCGGACTGGCCGTGGTCGCGCGGGACCGGCTCGACGAGCGCAGCACGGGCGAAGGAGCGCAGCTCCTCGAAAAGGTTGATCATCGGCCCACCGATGCGCCCACCAGGGCGCGCGCCTGGCCCACGGCGGCCGACAGGTCCTTGGAGAGCACCGTGGCGCCGACGTGCCGTGCCGCGGCGGGCTGCGCGCCCGGACCCGCGATGGCCAGTGGCCACTGCGCGGCGATCCGGCGAAGGGCGCTCGCGCGCGCCTCGAAGAGCGTCACGCGGGTCGCAGCAAGGACGACCAGGTCGGGCGACAGCGACCGGCAGCCCGCGGCCAGCGACGCGAGGGGTGTGTCGGCGCCGAGGTAGCGGACCGCCCAGCCGTCACGAGCGAGCAATGCACTGAACGCGAGCAGCCCGATGTCGTGGCGCTCCCCGGGCGGGCAGGCGAGCACCACTGCGGGCCAGGCGTGTGGCGTGGCCGGAGCGATGGTCTCGGCGGCCACGCGCCGACGGATCACGTGGCTGGCGAAGTGCTCCTGCGCAACGCTGGCCGTCCCGTCCGCCCACTGCTGGCCCAGGGTGACGAGGTAGGGGAGCACGACGCGCTGGAGGGCGGCACCGAGGCCGAGGGCGGTGACTGCCTCGTCGAGAACGTCGTAGGCGGTGGGGTCGAAGGCGTGCACCTTGGCGTCCAGACGCCGGCGGAAGCTCGCGGCAGCGGTCGCCGATCGCGCTGAGCCGGTGCGTGCTCGTGGCATCCCGCCACCGGCACGGGGCCGGGGCGTCCGCGCGAGCTGATGTTGCTCTTGGGAGGCTTGGTCCGCGGAGCTGGCCCGTGCCGCTGCAGCAGGCGTGGGCAGGCCAGCCGCGCGCAGGGCCAGGAAGCGGCGCACCCTGTGCTCGTCACCGGGCAGGTACAGGCGGTAGCCGCCGGCCGTGCGCCGGGGGCTGGTCAGCGCATACCGCCGCTCCCAGGCGCGCAGAACGTGGGTGGTCACCCCCACCCGCCGGGCCAGCTCACC
>JAICSZ010000359.1 GCA_025936615.1 Pedococcus sp.
GGCTCGACAAGGTCTTCTCCGTGCTGCGAGCTCCCCACACCGCGGAGCCGACCAACTGGTCGCGCCGCTCCAAGGCCAACCTCGAGAAGCTCGCGTCCGGCGACGTCATCAAGGTTGCCGAGGTCGTCCGCGACCTGTGGCGCCGTGACAAGGACCGTGGCCTGTCCGCCGGCGAGAAGCGCATGCTCGCCAAGGCTCGCCAGATCCTGGTCTCCGAGCTCGCGCTCGCCGAGAAGACGAACGAGGACAAGGCCGAGGCCATCCTCGACGAGGTGCTCGCCTCCTGAGCGTTGCCGTTGTCCTCGTAGCCGGGGGACAGGGCACCAGGCTCGGCGCCTCCCAGCCGAAGGCCTTTGTGGCCCTTGCTGGTGTGCCGTTGCTCGAGCACGCCGTGCAGCGCGCGTTGGAGGCGCCCGAGGTCCGTCACGTGGTCGTCGTCGCGCCCGCCTCCCACCTTCGTGAGGCGGGCGCGATCGCGTCACGGGCGGTGCGTGCGGACGACGTCGACGTTGTCGCCGGGGGTGCGGAGCGCACCGAGTCGGTGGCGGCGGGCATGAAGGCGCTGCGCGCCGACGACGGGATCGTGCTCGTGCACGACGCGGCGCGGGCCCTCGCGCCGGCCAGCCTGTTCTCCCGCCTCGTCCGTGAGGTGCGCAACGGCCACCCGGCGGTCGTCCCTGGCATGCCGGTCAACGACACGATCAAGCAGGTCGACGCGACGGGCCGCGTCGTGGCGACCCCGGACCGGGCCGCCCTGCGGGCCATCCAGACACCACAGGCGTTCCTGCGAGAGGTGCTCGAACACGCGCACACGAGGGCCGCCGGCAGCCACGCCACCGACGACGCCGCCCTCGTCGAACGCGTCGGCGGGCACGTGCGGGTCGTCGACGGCGACCCGATGGCCTTCAAGATCACCACTGCCGACGACCTTGCCACGGCCGAGCGCCACCTGGCCGGCGACCCGGAGGAACCCGCGCACTCGCACGGGCGTTGACCACGTTCCGCCTGCCGTCACCCCTGGGGAGTCCCGTGCCTGTCCTGCCACCCACGTCCGACCAGGTCGAGCGTCTCGTCGAGCTGGGAGTGCCTGCCCTGGCCGGCCTCACTCCCCAGGAGCTCCGCGTGCGCGCGGCCGGTCTGCCGGATGGCGGCGGACTGGTCGTGGTCCACCCGGCACTCGTCCCGGCCAGCGCGCTGACGCAGCTGCTGTCGCGCGACAACCGGCCCGGCTTCGTCGTGGTCGACCTTGCCGACCTCGACGAGTTCGTCCCGGTGGAGGGTGTCGAGGTGCCCGACCGCCCGCTCTACCTCCTGCGCGACCTCGACCGCGGCGACGACCTGCGCAGCTGGTCGCCGGACGAGGCGATGCCCGAGATCGTCGGCCGGGGGCGCACCCCGCTGACCACCAGCGAGGGCATCTCCTGGCTGCTGCAGCAGCCCGAGCGCCTCGAGCCCAACCACTGCTTCATGACCATCGCCTCGCGCAAGCCCAAGCCCACCGGTCGTGGGCTCGACGCGCGCACCCCGGCGATCTGGATCGGCGGCGGCACCGGCCGCGATGCCAGGCAGTCCAAGGGTGCCCCCAAGGTCGGCTGGTGCTGGGCGGGGAACCGGCACACGTGGCTAGGCTTCGCGCACGCCGCCGCACGCGTTGCCTGACCCTCAGGCCGGCGTGGCGGGCGCCAGGGCGGCACGCACCTCGTCCCACGGCGCCACCGGCTCGCGCGGCAGGTCCGAGTGCAGGGTGCTGATCCAACCGTCGATGATCCGGCCCCGTTCGACGAGCAGGTCCGGCACCAACGTCGGAACGGGAAACCCGTTGCGCCACACCGATTTCAGGCTGCCCCAGTTGCCGACGTGGGCCTTCCACTGCACGACCTGCCAGCCCAGGCGCTCGAAGCTGTGGTCGACCACGAGCCGCACCGCCTCCGACATGGCTCCCCGGCCACGGAATGCCGGGTGGGTGACGAACCCGAGGTCGCCCGCCCCTGCGTCGACCGGCAGGCGGCGCAGGTCGATGGTGCCCGCGTAGCGCCCGTCGACGTCGATCGCCCACGACGCCAGTTCCGGCGAGGGTTCCAGCAGGCCGGCGAGGTACTCCGCGGCCATGTCACGCGTGTACTCCAGCGGGATGGTCGTGTACCGCTGGGTGATCGGGTCGACGCACCGCTCGTAGACCGCGTCGACGTCCTCAGCGCGGTGCGGCCGGAGGGTGGCGTGGGCGCCGGTCAGGACCGGGACGGGCAGCGGCTCGCTCATGCGGCGCGACGCTAGTACGCGGGTACGTGCCGAATCTTCCGGTTTTCGGGAAGTTCGGGCACCAACAGGCGGGATGGGTGGGGTGGTTGGATGGCCGGCATGGCGCAGATGGGTATGCCGCGTGTGGGGATCGGCGTCGACGTGCACGCCTTCGCCGCGGCCGGCTCCGAACGAGAGCTGTGGGTGGCGGGCCTGCTGTGGCCGGGTGAGCCGGGCCTGGACGGGCACTCCGACGCCGACGTGGCCGCGCACGCCGCGTGCGACGCCCTCTTCTCCGCGGCCGGGGTGGGTGACCTCGGCCGGCACTTCGGCACCGAGCGCCCGGAGCTCGAAGGCGCCTCGGGCGTGGAGCTCCTCAAGGAGGCGGTCCGAGTCGTGCGCGGTGCCGGGTTCGAGCCGGGCAACATCGCGGTCCAGGTCGTCGGCAACCGGCCCAAGGTCGCCAGCCGACGCGAAGAGGCCCAGCGCGTGCTGTCCCTCGCCGCGGGGTGCCCGGTGTCGGTCAGCGGGACCACGACCGACGGGCTGGGGCTGACCGGACGGGGCGAGGGACTCGCCGCCATCTCGACGGCGCTGGTCTACTCGGGGAGCTGACTTCCCGGTCGGCTCACACGACCAGTTGAGCAGGACGCCAGCGCGATCACTGCACGGCTCCCCTCAGGTCATGGCGGTCACACGGTATGCCGCTGCGCCGCCCTCCCCCGGGAGAACCACGGCACCGCCCAGCGAGCGGCCAGCCTGCCGAGCGCCGCGCACACGACGCCGATCGCGAGGCCGGCGAGGATGTCCGGCCAGTGGTGGACGTGCGCGCCGACGCGCGCGGCACCGAGCAGCACTGCCAGGACGAGGAGGGCAGCACCGGCGCGCCGGTGCCAGAGCAGGACCACGGCGGCGACGGCCGTGGCCAGGGCCGTGTGGTCGGAAGGGAAGCCGTTGTCGGCGGGATGCGGGA
>JAICSZ010000315.1 GCA_025936615.1 Pedococcus sp.
CTTGGGGTGTTCGCTCACCTCGGCAACGGGGGGTTCGACGACGCCGGCAGCGACTCGGCCAAGGAGCTCGCGCTCGAGCAGGCGACCTTCACAGGGCACGACGCCGACGTCGTGGCGATCTACTCGAGCCCGACGCTGACGGTGAGCGACCCGGCGTTCCGGGCCGCGGTCACCAGGACCCTGCAGGCGCTCCCGGCGCAGGACGTCGCCGGGGTCGTCACCTACTACGACACCAAGGCGCCGTCCCTCGTCAGCACCGATGGCCACGCCACCCGGGCGGTCATCACGCTGGCGGGCAAGAGCCAGGACGCCAAGTCCGACGACTGGGACGCGGTCAAGGACAAGCTCCACGCCGACGGCCTCACCACGCATGTCGGCGGCATGTGGGCCGTCTACGGTGACGTCAACACCCAGGTGTCCAAGGACATCGCGCGTGCCGAGTCGCTGTCGATGCCGATCGTCTTCATCCTCAGCCTCATCATCTTCGGCAGCTTCGCGGCGGCCCTCATGCCGACCCTCGTTGGCGGCATCGCCGTTTTCGGGGCCTTCGCGGTGGTACGCGGCATCACGAGCGTCACCGACGTCTCCGTGTTCTCCATCAACGTGATCACCCTGCTCGGCATGGGGCTGGCGATCGACTACGCGCTGTTCGTCGTGAGCCGCTTCCGCGAGGAGCTCGCGGCCCAGCCAGACGCGTCGCGGCCGAGCGTCAACACCGCCCTGGCGCGAACCCTCGCCACCGCGGGCCGGACCGTGCTGTTCTCCGGCCTGATCGTCGCGGCCTCGCTCGCGTCGCTGCTGATCTTCCCGCAGAACTTCCTGCGCTCCATGGGCTACGGCGGCGTCGCCGCCGTCCTCGTGGCGATGGCCGCGGCACTGACGGTGCTCCCCGCGCTGCTCGCGATCCTGGGTCGGCGCATCGAGTTCGGCCGTATGCCGTGGCGTCGCGGTTCGCGCGGCGCGGCAGCTCCTGCACGGGTCGTGGACCGCGTCGACGGCTCCGCGCACGAGGTGGTCCACGGCACGTGGGCACGGTTGGCGCACAGCGTGATGCGCCGTCCGGTCGTCTACCTGGTCGCCATCACCATCGGGTTGCTGGCCCTGGCCTCACCCTTCGCCGGGGCACGGTGGGGCAGCGTCGACGAGCACGTCCTCCCGGCGTCGATGCCCAGCCGGGTCGCGGCCGACCTGCAGGCGGACCGCTTCGGGGGTGAGACCTCGACCGCGAACATCACCGTGACGGGCGCCGACCAGGGCGAGCTGGCGGCATACGTCAAGGCACTTGGTGGTGTGGACGCCGTCCGCGACGTCCAGCCGCTCGACGCGAAGTCCATTGACGGGCAGCCGATCTCGCTGCTCCAGGTGACCTGGGCCGGCAACGGGCAGAGTGAGGCGTCACAGCACCTCGTGGAGGACCTGCGAGCGGTGGACCCGGGAGAGGGGGCAACTGCGCTCGTGGGCGGGACCACCGCGCAGACCGTGGACCTGATCCACTCGATCGGCGCGCACCTGCCCTGGATGGCGCTCGTGGTCGTGGCCGTGATGCTGGTGCTGCTGTTCGTGGCGTTCGGCTCGGTCGTGTTGCCGCTCAAGGCGATCGTGATGAACGCGCTGTCGATCAGCGCCTCGTTCGGGGTCGTCACCTGGGTCTTCCAGGAGGGGCACCTGAGCGGGCTGCTCGGGTTCACCACGCCGGGGTACCTCGACGTCACCCAGCCCATCCTCATGCTGGCCATCCTGTTCGGGCTGTCCATGGACTACGAGGTGTTCCTGCTCTCGCGGGTCCGCGAGGAGTGGGACCGTACCGGGGCGAACACGACGGCGGTGGCTGCGGGACTGCAGCGGACCGGGCGGATCATCACCAGTGCGGCGCTGCTGCTGGCCGTGGTGATCGGCGGGTTCGCGACGTCGGGGATCGTGTTCCTCAAGATGATCGGGATCGGCATGCTCGTCGCGGTACTGCTCGACGCGACGGTGGTGCGGGCGCTGCTGGTGCCGGCGACGATGCGGCTGCTGGGCCGGGCGAACTGGTACGCCCCCGGCCCCCTGCGCCGGTGGTGGGTACGGCACGGCCACCACGAGGGTGCCGGCGCGCCGGTGCCACCCGCCGAGGCCGAGCCGGCTCGACCCGAGCTGGTCCCCGCCAGCTGACCCCTGCGCAAAACGGCGGTTGCGTCGCAACAAGGGAGCTGTGGCTCCCGGTTCTGCGACGCAACCGCCGTTTTGGGTCGGTGGCGCCGCAGGTCAGGGGCACCTCGAAGGTCTGCGGGTAGGCAGCGAGGTGGCGTACTCGTCGATCTCGTCGAGGGTCACGTTCGCACTGTGGGACCGGCGGGCGGGCGGGTCAGCCGCCTGCGCCGACCAGGCCGTTCTCGTAGGCGTAGATGACCGCCTGCACCCGGTCGCGCAGCCCGAGCTTCATGAGCACCCGCCCCACGTGGGTCTTGACCGTCGTCTCGGACACCACGAACTCGCCGGCGATCTCGGCGTTCGTGAGCCCACGCGCCATGAGCTGCAACGTCTCCTGCTCGCGGGCGGTGAGTGAGTCGAGCCGGCGGCGAGCCGCCTCGTCCGCCGTGCGCGGTCGCTCGAGGAACGACTCGATCATCCGGCGGGTGACCGACGGCGCGAGCAGCGACTCACCCGAGTGCACGGCGCGGATCCCCGCCACCAGCAGCTCCGGCTCCACGTCCTTGAGCAGGAACCCGCTGGCCCCCGCCTGCAGGGCCGCGTAGACGTACTCGTCCATGTCGAACGTCGTCAGCATGACCACGCGGGTCGGGCACGAGGGGTCGGCGAGGATGCGACGGGTCGCCTCGATGCCGTCCACCCCGGGCATGCGCACGTCCATCAGCACCACGTCCGGGTGGGTCGACTCGACCAGGGCCACCGCTGCCTCGCCGTCCGACGCCTCGCCCACCACCGCGAGGTCCGGCTCGATCTCGAGGATCATCCGGAAGCCGGCACGCACCCGCGCCTGGTCGTCGACGACCGCGACCCCGATCCTGTCGTCGCTCACGCCGTCTCCAGCGGAAGGGTCGCGACGAGCTCGAACCCGCCTTCCGGACGCACCCGTGCCACCAACGAACCGCCATACACCGCAACGCGTTCGCGCATCCCGAGCAACCCGTGCCCCGCCTCAGACGGAGGGTCGCCGGCCGACACCTGGCCGTCGTCGCGGACCGCGAGCTCCAGCCGTCCCGGTCCGTAGTCGACGTCCACCTGCGCAGCACGCGGGCCCCGCGCGTGCCGCAGCGTGTTCGTCAGCCCCTCCTGCACGAGCCGGTATGCCGTGAGGTCCAGACCGGGCGCCAGCGGCAGTGCCGCACCGGTCACCGACAGCTGGACGGGCAGCCCCGAGGCCCGGAACTTGTCGGCGAGCCGCTCGAGCTGGTCGAGCCCCGGCGGCGGCTCGAGGTTGGCGGCTTCACCGTCCTGGCGCAGGACGCCCACCATCCGGCGCATCTCGGCCAGGGCCTCCCTCCCCACGGACTCCACCGCCTCCAGCGCCTGTCGCTCGGCGACCTGGTCGGCGGTGAGCCGGCGCCGCACCGCGGAGGCCTGCACCGTCATCACCGAGACGCTGTGGCCGATGACGTCGTGCAGCTCGCGGGCGATCCGGTTGCGCTCCTCGGCCACGGCCCGTGACGCCCGCTGCTCGCGGGTGGCCCGGCGCTGCTCGGCGTAGAGCCGCGTGACCCGCACGAGGGCCCCGGCCAGCCAGCCGACGACCCA
>JAICSZ010000081.1 GCA_025936615.1 Pedococcus sp.
GAACCTCGCGCGGAGGGCGTGGGATTCGAACCCACGATGACGTTGCCGCCATAGCGGTTTTCAAGACCGCCGCACTAGGCCACTATGCGAGCCCTCCTCGGCCACGCGGCATACCGGGCGTGAACCAGGCCCCGAGAGTATCGTCACCGGGTGGACGACTACGACCGTGACCAGGAGTCACCGGCCGAGCGCATCGACCGCAACTGGGTGGAGCTGCTGCAGGAGCTTCGGGTTTCCCAGACGGGTGTCCAGATCCTGACGGGCTTCCTGCTGATCCTGCCGGTCCAGCCGACCTTCCACGAGTTCAGCGACTTCGAGCGCGGCGCCTACGTCGTCACCATCAGCGCGTGCATCATCGCCGCGTGCCTGCTCATCTCGCCGGTGGCGATGCACCGGGCGCTCTTTCGCAAGCGGCGCAAGGAGTCGCTCGTCGCGGCAGGGCACACCGTCGCAAAGCTCGGGCTCGGGTTCCTGGGCCTGGCGATCGTCGGGGTGGTGTGCCTGGTGTTCTCCATCGTGTTCGGCCCTGCGCTGGGGATCGCCGCCACCGTCGTGGCGGCCGCGATGTTCCTGGGCGCGTGGGTGGTGCTGCCCCTGATGATCCGGCATCGGATGGCCCAGCCGGACGACGAGGCCCTGGCCGATCAGAAGGGCGCCTGAGCGGCAGCCTTGTTAGGGTCGAGGGAACCGACCAAAGGATGCGAACCATGGCAAAGCTGTCCTTCCTTGCCGGTCTCGCCGCGGGTTACGTGCTCGGTGCGAAGGCCGGTCAGAAGCGGTACGACCAGATCCGGACCGGAGCCACCAAGGTGTGGTCCAGCGATCCGGTGCACCACGGGGTCGAGACCGCCAAGCAGGCGATCCGCGAGCAGGCACCGGGCGTGGCGGCCAAGCTGGGAGATGCCGCCAAGTCGGCCGGGGCGGCAGCCAAGGAACGTGTCACGGGCGAGGACCTGCCCGAGACGTTGCACCGAGGCAGCGACGGGCACCTGCACGCGGACACCACGGGCTTCGGCCCCGGCTCCGGCAAGCTGCCCTGACCGACCTGGCCACCGAGCCCACGAGCGAGCGGCGCGGCATGCCCCCTCGGCACACCGCGCCGCCGCCTGTTCCCCCGCCAGGCCGCCTGGACAGGCGGGTCGGGCGCGTGCCGGGAACCCCCGAACCCAGCACCTTCCACGACCCCGCCTGACCGGCGTGAGGGCTGACCCCCTGATCCACGAGAGCTGGCCCTGCGTGTCCGGCCCGTTCCCCCGATCGAGCCTGACACCGGACAAGAGCGTGTGGCCGAGGTCCTGATACATCTTCGGTGCAAATAGTTTTTGCACCGTTCCCACGTATCAGCAGGATTGCCCGGTTCTCCTGTCAGTGAGTCGTCGTCTCACTACGCTGGCTGGGAACGCTGCTTCACACGGACCGTCGGCGCCCGCCCTCAGGAGAGCCATGGATCAGCAGTCCCACGTCCCCGCCCAACCGGGCCGCCGGATCCCCCGGCTCTCGGTGCCGGGGAGCGCGGTGCGGCGCCTCGGCGCGCGTGTGCTCGATCCCGCGACAGCAACCCGGGTCGGCGACCAGGCACCACCGCAACCGACGGCGTACGTCGCCGACTGCCTGCTGATCCGTGGCATGCCCGACCGCAGCGCCCTCAGCCCGATCTCGGCGCTCCAGGAGATGCTCAAGGGCCGCTACCTCGTCGAGGAGCGGCGCGAGCGCAGCCTCGGGGACCTCATGGCTCGGCTGGAGGTGGCCGAGGAGCTCGACCGGCACGGGTCGACCAGCGTGCGGATCGTCCCCGACCCCGACAAGGCGGTCGAGCCCGCCGACGCGTGGGCGATCCTCCAGGACTTCCGGGTCCGACACACGGGTCTGGCGCGGTCGGCGTCCCTGTGCCACGTCGTGGTCGGTGTCGGATACGGCGACGGCGTCGGCTATGGCGAGGGCGTCGGCTACGGGGAGGGGGTCGGCTACGGCGACGGGGTCGGCTATGGCGATGGTGTCGGTTACGGCGACGGGGTGGGACTGGGGGGTCTTCCCGGCGGCGGTCCGTCTGGTCGCTCGCCCGTGACGTGGGCAGCGCCGAACCCCAGCCCCGATGGCGGCCGCCACGGCCCAGTCGTCGCCCTGCTCGACACGGGGCTGGGCGACCACCCGTGGTTCCGGCAGGGAGTGATCCGGGACCCAGAGGTGGGAGGCGAGCCGATCGGACTGCGCTTCCCACCGGACGAAGACCCCGAGAACACCGGGTGCACCATCGACACGGTCAACGGGGTGCTCGACCGGCTCGCCGGTCACGGCACGTTCATCGCGGGTGTGGTCCGCCAGCACTGCCCGGAGGCGACGCTCATGCCGGTCCCAGTGATGTACGGCGACGGGGTCGCCGACGAGGCCACGATCGTGGACGCCTTGCAGCTGCTGTTCGCCCGCCAGCTCGTCGCCCTGCGCGACCCTGACCAGGGGCCACTCGTCGACGTCGTGTCCCTGTCCCTGGGCTACTACCACGAGACCGCCGGCGCCTTCGACGACGAGGGGGCGCTGGTCTCGGCGATTCGCGGCCTGGCGTCCACGGGTGTGGCAGTCATCGCCGCCGCCGGCAACGGCGCGAGCGATGTCGAGTTCTACCCAGCGGCGTTCTCCCAGACCTCGAGCTTCGACGTGCCGCTCGCGAGCGTCGGAGCCCACAACCCGGGCGGGCACCACCCACACCTGGTGCCGCCCGGTACACCGACCGTATCCGTGTACTCCAACACCGGAAGCTGGGTGACCGCCTACCGGTGCGGCACCGCCGTGGTCAGCACCATGCCTGTGACCTTCGACGGGAGCATCCGCAGCGTCCTCTTCCAGCCCGGGTCGCCAAACCCGACCCGCGGGTCGATCGACCTCGACGACTACTCGGGTGGGTTCGGCCAGTGGAGCGGGACGTCGTTCGCCGCGCCGGCCCTTGCCGGCGACATCGCCAAGCTGCTGTCGGTCGACGGTGCCACGACGCCCGAAGCAGGCGGCGAGGAGAAGGTTGCGTCCCTCCCCGAACAACTCGTGGAGCAACGTGTCCGCGCGGCTGCGGAAGCGGTCGCGACAGCCGTCACGGAGGGCACCTGATGCAGACCGGTGCCAGCGCCGAGAGCCTCGCCGGGCAGGTAGCCGCGGCCTTCCAGGAGTACCGGTCCGGTCGGAGCGAGGCCATGGACGGACTGGTCGACTCCACCACGTCGCTCCTGTGGCACACCGCGCGTGCGCAGGGCCTGACGCAGCAGCAGGCCGAGGACGCCGTCCAGACCACGTGGTTGCTGCTGGTGCAGCACGCCTCGTCGATCACCGAGCCACGCGGAGTGCTCAAGTGGCTGCTCACCACCGTGCGAAGGGAAGCGTGGTCGATCGTGCGGCGGGCGCGGCGGGAGGAATCCCGCGACGACCTCACCGACGTGGCCCCCGAGCTGCCGGGGGCGGACCTCGGTCCCGAGGACATGGTGGTGCGTGGAGCCGACCAACATGTCCTGTGGAAGCACTTCCAGACGCTCCCGGCCCGGTGCCAGCGACTGCTGCGCGTGGTTGCACTCGCCGAACGTCCTGACTATGCCCAGGTTGCCGAGTCGCTCGGCATGCCGGTGGGCAGCATCGGACCCACCCGTGGACGCTGCCTGGCCAAGCTACGGGCCGCCCTCACCGCAGATCCCGCATGGGAGGTCACCGCATGACACCACTGCCCGAATCGGAGATCCGTTCGGCCGGCGAGCCGATCGACGACGACGACCTGCGCGCCCTCGCCACGATCCGGGCGATCTACCGGGCGAGCGATCCGGTGCCCTCCGACCTGGCCGACCGGGCCAAGTTCGCCATGACGGTGGCCGCCCTCGAGGCCGAGATCGCCGAGATCACCTCGAGCGAGCACGACCTGGCCGGGGTCCGGTCGACGGTCTACGAGCGGGCCGCCACCATCACCTTCTCGAGCGACCACCTCAGCGCCATGATCACCATCGAGGTCATGGACGGGGGAACCGCGAGGATCAGCGGCTGGGTGACGTCACCTCCGGTGTGGGTCGAGCTGCGCGAGCGTTCCCGGACCCAGTCCACGACCACGGACACGGAGGGTCGCTTCAGCTTCGGGTCCGCCGAGCGTGGGTTGGTGCACTTGGTGTTCCGTCGCACCGATACGCCCGAGGAGCGACCCGTGATCACCCCGGCCATCGAGATCTAGGAGATGTCATCGAGGTAGCGGACCCCGTCGTCGAGGACCTCCTGACCAGGGCGCGTCACCTCAACTCCATCGGCCGCTACCGGGACGCGGAGGCCACCTTGCGCCGCGCGCTCCAGCGGACCGACAAGGCTCCCGACGAGCAGGCCGGCGCGGCTCGCGCGCGAATCCTGATCACCCTCGCCTGGTCGACCGTCTACCTACGTGGCCGGACGCAGGCACTCGAGCTCCTGGAGGAGGTCCGCGCCAGCACGACCTCGTCCCGCTTGCTGGGCCTGACCCATGTCCAGGAGGCCGTGATCCACGTGACCTGCTCAGACTGGCAAGGGGCAATCAGTGCGATGGACGAGGCCGAGGGCGCATTCGAACTCTTCACACCGCGAGAGCAGGTCGCTGCGCTGCTCAACCGCGGGCTCGCGCACCTGTCGCTGCTGCACCTCGAGCCGGCACGGGCAGACCTCGACCGGGCCGTCGAGCTGTCGGTGGCCGAGCGCATCCCCGAGCAGGAGTTCAAGGCACGGCACAACCTCGGCTGCCTCGAGTTCTACGCGGGCCGGTTCCCGGAGGCCATCCGGCTCATGCGCGCAGCCGACGAGATGGACGCCCCGGTCCAGCGAGCGCGAGCGCGGCACGACCTCGCGCTCGTGCTCCTGGAGGTCGGCCTGCTCGACCAGGCCCGGACGGCACTGCGCTCCGCGCTCGCGGAGGCGCGCGCCGAGCACCTACGGCTCGACGAGGGCGACATCCACCTCGACCTGTCCCGCTGCGCAGTGCTCCTGGAGCAACCGGCGGCGGCACGGGCCGAGCTGGGCGCGGCCATCGCGGCATACCGCTCGAGGGGCGCGGTCCAACGGCAACGCAGTGCAGCACTCCAACGCGCCGCCGCGGACGTCGAGGACGGCCGCGTTCCTCGAAACCTCGAACAGGTCCTGGCGCCGTGGCTGCACGACCACCCGGTGACCCCTGAGGACAGGTTGGCAGTGAGGGTGCGGGCGGAGGCAGCCCTGCTGCGTGCCGACCTGGCCACAGCGGAACAGGCGCTCCAGCGGCTGCGCACGAAGGCGCCCCAAGGAGTCGCTGCCGCGATGCACGACCGGCTGCTGCGAGCCCGGTTCGCAGCAGCGCGCGGCGAGGCGGGACGCGCCCGTCGCACCGTCCGGGACGCCCTCACCCGGCTGACCACGACGCTGCAGCCGTCGCAGAGTGTCGAGGTGCGTTCCGCCCTGGCCGTGCACGGTCGTCGGCTCGCAGCCTTCGACCTGGCCGACGCGATGCGCAGCGGCTCGCCTCGGAGGGTCTTCGACAGCGTCGAACGCTGGCGGGCGGTCTCACACCGGCTCACCCCGGTCTCCGCTGAGCTCGACCCGAGGCACGAGCTGCTGCTCGCCGAGCTGAGGCGGGCCAGGCACCTGCTTGCCGGATCTGACCTCCCCGAGGGGACGGAGCGCGACCGGCTGCGAGAGAGGGCAGCCCGCCTCGAGTGGCAGGTTGCGCAGGATGACTGGGCCACCGCCGACGGAGTCGGCGAGGCAGCGTCGGACGCACGTGCACTCCGCGGCACGAGCCTGTCCGAGGTGCAGCCCCTGCTCGCCTCCGAAGGTGTCGCAGCGGTCGTCCTGTTCGACCACGACGGTGAGCAGTACGCCCTCCACGTGGCCGGCCGCCGCCCCACCCTCCACGCGCTCGGGCCGAGGTCGCACATTGCCGCCCTCGCCGCTCAGCTCGGCAGGGACCTGCGCGCCCGGGCGTTCGCCACGCCCAACCCAGCCCTGGCGAACGCCGTCCAGCGCGCGGTCGACTCCTCCGTGCGGGCCCTCGACACGGCACTGTTCTCATCCGTCGAGACCCAGCCCGGCATTGGCACGGTCGTCGTACCCGGACGCACACTCACGTCCGTGCCGTGGAACCTCCTGCCAAGCCTGGCCGGGCGCCCGGTGACCGTCTCTCCCTCGATGTCACGTTGGGCGAGCGGGCACCGTCCCTTCACGGGCCGGCCACCGACCACCGTGACTGCCCTGGCTGGGCCCGGCCTCGCCCACGCGGGCAAGGAGGTCGAGGACGTGGGCTCCGTGTGGCGCAACGACCACGCGCTGACCTGCCGTGACGAGGCGACGAGCGTCGACGTCAAGGTCGCCCTCGGCAGCGCCGGCCTGGTGCACATCGCCGCCCATGGCAGCCATGAGGACCAGAGTCCCTTCTTCTCGTCCCTTCGGATGGGAGATGGCCCCGTCTTCGCCCACGAGCTGCCGAGGCCGGTGGCTGCCGAGCACGTCGTGTTGTCCGCGTGCGACGTCGGTCGCTCGGACCTGCGGCCCGGGGACGAGCCCCTGGGGCTGACCGCTGCACTGCTCGCCCTGGGTGCGAGGTCGGTCGTGGCGGCCGTCGCCCCGGTGCGCGACGACGTCGCCTCACGGGCGATGGTTCGCTACCACGAGCACCTGGCTTCGGGGCAGAGCGCGGCAGTCGCACTCGCCGACACCATCGTGGAGCACACCGACGCCGGCGCCTTCTGCCTCTTCGGAACGGATTGGTCGCCCACCCCCTGACGCGGCACCAATGGTGCCCACGCGGCATACCTGCTCGGATGCCGCGTGGTCACCCTCAGATCCAGAGCGCCGGGTCCTTGAACATCGCCTCGTAGGGGTCCTCGTGCCCGTGCGGGAACCGGATGGTCGCCGGGATGCCGGTGGCAATCGCTCCGGCCGGGATGTCTTTGACGACAACGGAGTTCGCGCCGACCTGCACGTCGTCCCCGATGTAGACGGGGCCGAGGATGCGCGCACCAGCGCCGATGGTGACGCGCGAACCGACAGTCGGGTGGCGCTTGACCTTCTTCAGCGAGCGACCACCGAGCGTGACGCCGTGGTAGAGCATCACGTCGTCCCCGACCTCGGCGGTCTCGCCGATCACGACACCCATGCCGTGGTCGATGAAGAAGCGCCGCCCGATCACCGCAGCGGGGTGGATCTCCACCCCCGTCACCGCCCGCACCACGGTCATGAGCAGCCGCGCCACGATCCGCGACGGGCCGCCGCGCAGCCACAGCCGGTGGCCGAGGCGGTAGGCCCAGATCGCATGCAGCCCGGGGGAGTTCAGCGCGAGGTCGAGCCGCGAACGCGCCGCGGGGTCACGGGCGATCGCCGCGTCGAGGTCGTCGGCGACGCGGTTGCGAGCGCGTCTGGCGTAGAGGGCGAGGGTCACGGGTGCAGAGCCACCTTGGGTCTCAGTCGAGCAGGTCGGAGAAGAGGATGGTCGACAGGTACCGCTCACCGAAGCTCGGGATGACGACCACGATCGTCTTGCCCTTGTTCTCCGGGCGGCGGGCGACCTGGTCGGCGGCCGCGAGTGCGGCGCCCGAGGAGATGCCGACGAGCAGCCCCTCCTCCTTGGCGGAGCGACGAGCCCAGTCGACGGCGGTGTCGGCATCGATGTCGATGACCTCGTCGTAGATGCTCGTGTCAAGGATCTCCGGCACGAAGTTGGCGCCCAGCCCCTGGATCTTGTGCGGTCCCGGCTTGCCGCCGTTGAGGATGGCCGACTCGGCGGGCTCGACGGCGATGATCTGCACGTCGGGCTTGCGGGACTTCAGGACCTGGCCGACGCCGGTGATGGTGCCGCCGGTGCCGATGCCGGCGACGACGATGTCGACCTGGCCGTCGGTGTCCTTCCAGATCTCCTC
>JAICSZ010000063.1 GCA_025936615.1 Pedococcus sp.
CCGCCACCGTCTGGACCAACGACCTCACCCACGACTACGTCCACGAGAACTCGGCGTACAGCTCATGACTGGGGACACTCCCACCAACACGGTCCGCGGCCACATCGGCGCGGCGGCGCTGCGCGTCGCCCAGGGCAAGGCACAGACCCTGGTCGAGGCGCTGCCCTGGCTGGAGCGGTTCCGTGGTGCCCTCGTCGTGGTCAAGTACGGCGGCAACGCCATGGTCGACGACCGGCTCAAGGCGGCCTTCGCCCAGGACGTGGCCTTCCTGCGCTACGCGGGCCTGCGCCCCGTGGTCGTGCACGGTGGTGGACCCCAGATCGGCCGGATGCTCGACCGGCTCGGGCTGCAGAGCGAGTTCAGGGGCGGGCTGCGGGTCACGACTCCCGAGGTGATGGACGTCGTCCGGATGGTGCTGACGGGACAGGTCGGCCGCGAGCTCGTGGGGTTGCTCAACCAGCACGGCCCGGTCGCGGTCGGGCTCTCCGGAGAGGACGCCGCCCTGTTCGGTGCGCGCCGTCGCGGCACGGTGGTCGACGGCCAGCAGGTCGACCTGGGCCTGGTCGGCGACGTGGAGGCGGTGAACCCCTCCGCTGTGCAGGACATCCTCGACGCCGGCAGGATCCCCGTCGTGTCGACGGTGGCCCCCGACCTCGACGCGGAGGGACAGGTGCTCAACATCAACGCCGACACTGCCGCCTCGGCGCTCGCCGTGGCGCTCGGGGCGCACAAGCTCGTCGTCCTCACCGACGTGGAGGGCGTCTACTCCGCGTGGCCGGACCGCGACTCGCTGCTCTCGTCGCTCACGGTGAGCGGTGCCCGCGAGCTGCTCGGGCGGGTCGACGCCGGCATGATCCCCAAGCTCGAGGCGTGCATCAGCGCCGTCGAGCAGGGAGTCCCGCAAGCGCACGTCATCGACGGGCGGCAGCCGCACTCGCTGCTGCTCGAGGTGTTCACCTCCGAGGGCATCGGCACCATGGTGCTGCCCGACGACCACGCGGGAGGGGTGGCCTGATGGGTGCCGCCAACGACGAGCTCCTCGAGCGCTACCAGCGCTCCGTCCTCGGGGTGTTCGGGCTGCCACCACTGGTCCTCGACCACGGCGACGGGTGCTGGGTGTGGGACGTCGACGGCAACCGCTACCTCGACCTCGTCGGTGGCATCGCCGTCAATGCCCTGGGCCACGGCCACCCCGCGCTGGTCAGCGCGGTGAGCAAGCAGGCAGCCGAGGCCATCCACATCTCCAACCTGTTCACCTCCGAGGCACAGATCCGCCTCGCCGAGCGGCTGCTCGAGGTGTCCGGCGCGCCGGAGGGGTCGGCGGTGTTCTTCGCCAACTCCGGCGCGGAAGCGGTGGAGGCAGCGATCAAGCTGAGCCGGCGCACCGGTCGCACCGGGATCGTCGCCGCTGAGGGCGCGTTCCACGGCCGCACCACCGGGGCGCTGGCCCTGACCCACAAGGCGGCCTACCGTGAGCCGTTCGAGCCACTCATGCCGGGCATCACCCACGTCCCGTACGGCGACGAGGCGGCGCTGCGGGAAGCGGTGGGCCCGGACACGGCCGCCGTGTTCCTCGAGCCGATCCAGGGCGAGGCGGGAGTCCTCGCCCCCGGCCCGGCATACCTGCGCCTCGCGCGCGAGCTGACCACCACCCGCGGCGCGCTCCTGGTCCTCGACGAGATCCAGACCGGGGTCGGGCGCACCGGGACCTGGTTCGCGTTCCAGCAGGCGGGCGTGGTCCCGGACGCGATCACCGTGGCGAAGGGGCTGGGCGGCGGTGTCCCGGTGGGGGCGCTGGTCACCTTCGGCGGCGCGGTGTCGGGTCTGCTCACCGCCGGGCAGCACGGCTCGACCTTCGGCGGCAACCCGCTCGCCGCGGCGGCGGGTCTCGCGGTCCTGGAGACCATCGAGCAGGAGGGGCTGCTCGAGCGCGCCCGTGAAATCGGTGCGCACCTCCACGAGTCCGTCCTCGCCCTGGCCCACCCGCTCGTCACCGGTGTCCGGGGTGCCGGCCTCCTCCTGGCCATCACCCTGGCGCGCGAGGTGGCGCCCGCCGTGGCGACCGCCGCCCGACGCGGCGGATTCATCGTGAACCCCGTCGCGCCGCAGGCGATCCGGCTCGCACCACCCTTGGTCGTGACCCGTGGCCAGGTCGACGCCTTCGTGACCGCGCTGCCCACCTTCCTCGACGCCGCCCAGGAGGCGACCTCTTGACCCGCCACTTCCTCCGCGACGACGACCTCACCGCGAGCGAGCAGGCCGAGGTGCTCGCGCTGGCCGCCCAGCTGAAGGCCGAGCCGTTCTCGCGTCGGCCGCTCGAAGGGCCCCAAGTGGTGTCCGTCCTGTTCGACAAGCCGACGCTGCGCACGCAGCTGTCGTTCGAGGGGGCCATCGCCCAGCTCGGCGGGCACCCCCTCGTCGTGGACGGCAACCTCGCCCAGGTGGGCACCCGCGAGTCCATCGCGGACGTGGCGCGGGTGCTCGGCCGGCAGTCCGCGGCCATCGTCTGGCGCACCTACGGCCAGGGCCGGATCGAGGAGCTGTCCGCCCACGCAGGGGTCCCGGTAGTCAACGCCCTCACGGACGACTTCCACCCCTGCCAGGTCCTCGCCGACCTGCTCACCATCACCGAGCACAAGGGTGCGCTGGCGGGTCTCACGGTCGCCTACGTCGGCGACGGGGCCAACAACATGGCGCACTCCTACCTGCTGGGCTGTGCGCTCGCCGGGATCCACGTGCGCGTGGGGACACCCGTGAGCCACCAGCCGCGGGCCGACATCCTGGCGCGTGCACAGGAGCTCGCCTCCGAGCAGCACGGGTCGGTGTCCGTCGTGCCCGACGCCACCGCCGCGGTCGACGGCGCCGACGTGGTCATCACCGACACCTGGGTGTCGATGGGCATGGAGCGGCAGAAGGGCGAGCGGCAGGGGGAGTCCAGCCCGTTCGCCCCGTTTGCCGTGACGCCGGCCCTGATGGCGCGGGCCCGGTCCGACGCGGTGTTCCTGCACTGCCTGCCCGCGTACCGCGGTCTGGAGGTCGCCGCCGACGTGATCGACGGTCCGCAGTCCGTGGTCTGGGACGAGGCCGAGAACCGGCTGCACGCTCAGAAGGCACTGCTCGCCTTCCTCCTGGAGCACCGCACATGACGGTCGCACCGACGCGCACCGGCCGCCAGCGTCGCATCGTCGAGCTGCTCGGCACCCGCGACGTGCACTCCCAGGGAGAGCTGCTCGCACTCCTGGCCAAGGACGGGATCGAGGTCACCCAGGCGACCCTGTCACGTGACCTCGTCGAGCTGGGGGCAGTGAAGGTTCGCTCCGGTAGGGCGCTGGTGTACGCGGTGCCCGGGGAGGGCGGCGACCGCACCCCCCGACCGGCTCCCGACGGCGGCGAGGTCACCTCACGTCTGCGGCGCGGGTGTGAGGAGCTCCTCGTCACCGCCGAGCCGTCGCACAACCTCGTCGTGGTGCGCACCCCGCCGGGCGCCGCGAGCTTCCTCGCCTCGGCCATGGACCACGCCGGCATACCGGACCTCCTGGGGACCATCGCAGGCGACGACACGATCATGCTGATCACCACCGGTGCCGCGGCCAGCCGCACCATCGCGCGGGACCTGCTGGCCCTCACCGGCACCCAGAACCAGGAGCAGGCGTGACCCACGACCCCGCAAGCAGCCACACGACCGACGAGGCCCGGGTCAGTCTGTGGGGTGGGCGGTTCTCCGGCGGGCCGGCCGACGCCCTGGCGGCACTGAGCAGGTCGACGCACTTCGACTGGCGGCTGGCGCCCTACGACCTGGCGGGCTCCCGGGCCCACGCCCGGGTGCTGCACGCTGCCGCGCTCCTCGACGACGACACCTTGGCGGCGATGCTGGGCGGGCTCGACCGGCTCGCCACCGACGTCGCCTCCGGCGCCTTCGCCCCGGCCCCCGACGACGAGGACGTGCACACCGCCCTCGAGCGCGGCCTCATCGAGCGGGTCGGGACCGAGGTCGGCGGCCGGCTGCGGGCCGGACGGTCGCGCAACGACCAGGTCGCCACGCTGTTCCGCATGTACCTGCGTGACCACGCCCGGTCGGTGGCCGGCCTGCTGCTCGACGTCGTGGAGGCCATCGTCGGGCAGGCCAGGACGCACCTGGGTGTGCCCATGCCCGGGCGCACGCACCTCCAGCACGCCCAGCCGGTGCTGCTGTCCCACCACCTGTTGGCGCACGCGTGGGCACTGCTGCGGGACGTCGAGCGGCTCCAGGACTGGGACCGCCGGGCCGCGGTGTCCCCCTACGGTTCGGGAGCGCTCGCCGGGTCCTCGCTCGGCCTGGACCCCGAGGCGGTCGCCGCGGACCTCGGCTTCGACACCAGCGTCGAGAACTCGATCGACGGCACCGCCTCGCGTGACTTCGTCGCTGAGTTCGCGTTCGTGGCCGCCATGGCCGCGGTCGACGTGTCGCGGCTGGCGGAGGAGGTCGTCCTGTGGGCGACGAAGGAGTTCTCGTTCGTCACCCTCGACGACGCCTACTCGACGGGGTCGAGCATCATGCCGCAGAAGAAGAACCCGGACGTGGCCGAGCTCGCGCGCGGCAAGGCGGGCCGCCTGGTCGGCGACCTCGCGGGCCTGCTCACCACGCTCAAGGCGCTGCCACTGGCCTACAACCGGGACCTCCAGGAGGACAAGGAGCCCGTCTTCGACGCCGTGGACACCCTCGAGCTGCTGCTGCCCGCGTTCGCCGGCATGGTCGCGACGCTGCGCTTCGACACCGAGCGGCTCGCCTCCCTCGCCCCGCAGGGCTTCTCACTGGCGACCGACGTGGCGGAGTGGCTGGTTCGCCAGGGCGTCGCCTTCCGGGTGGCGCACGAGGTCGCCGGTGCCTGCGTCCGGCACTGCGAGGAGCGTGGCGTGGAGCTGTGGGACCTCACCGACGAGGACCTCGCGCTGGTGTCGCCGCACCTCACCCCGGGAGTGCGCGAGGTGCTCACGGTCGAGGGCTCGCTGGCATCGCGTGATGCCAAGGGGGGCACCTCCCCGGACCGCGTACGAGAGCAGCTCGGGCGCGTCGCCGAGCAGGAGAGGTCGGCACGCGCGTGGGCGAGCCGCCCGATCAGGGTGCGCTGACGGCATACCGCAGGTCGTTGTCGGTGATGCGCCAAAACCGGGGTCCGACACGCTAGGTTCGTTTGTGGACGGGTCACAGGTGACCCACCAGCCTCGCGGAAGGACGGTGTCATGAGTGTCAGGGATGACCTCACGGCGGCTGCGGGTCACGTGGCCGGGCTGCGGCGGGCGGTGACCGGGCTCTCCAAGGAGCTCGGCAACACCATCGACGTCCAGCGGTTGCGCGACGACGTCGTCCGCCTCGCCGACGACGTCGACCTCGTCGCGCGAGCGGCAGGCGTCGGGTCGCAGGACCGGGCAGGTGCGCCGGGCGAGATCGTCTTCATCCCGGACGAGGACTACGACCCCGCGATGTGGGCCGACGCCGACGACGAGGCCGGGCACCAGGGTGGCTGACGTCGACCTCGCCAAGGGGGTCGGCGCCGCAAGCCGTGCCACGATCGCGGCCCGCACCCTGCGGGTGGACCGCTGGTGGATGCAGCCCCTCGTCACCTTCGTGTGCTTCACCGCCTGGCTGCTCTACGGGATCATCCGGGCCGCCACCCAGAAGCACTACTTCGTCGCCGAGTACGGCTACCTCACGCCGTTCGCGTCCCCCTGCCTGTCGACCTCCTGCGAGCCGGGGTCGTCGCACTTCGGGACCCCGTTCGGCAACTGGCCGCCGCTCATCCCCTTCGCGGCCCTGACCCTGCCGTTCCTGCTGCTCTTCCGGCTGACCTGCTACTACTACCGCAAGGCCTACTACCGCTCGTTCTGGCTCTCGCCCCCGGCCTGCGCCGTCGCCGAGCCGCACCGGTCCTACTCCGGCGAGACCAGGTTCCCCCTCATCGTGCAGAACGTGCACCGCTACTTCTTCTACGCCGCGGTCATCATCTCGCTGATCAACACCTACGACGTCCTCCACGCGTTCCACGGCAGGGACGGCAGCTTCGGCTTCGGGCTGGGCACGCTCATCCTGATCGCCAACGTGGTCCTGCTCTGGTGCTACACACTGGGCTGCCACTCCTGCCGCAACATCGTCGGCGGCCGGCTCAACCACTTCAGCAAGCACCCCCTGCGATACCGCGCCTGGGGCTGGGTGGGCAAGCTCAACTCGCGGCACATGCAGTTCGCCTGGATCACGCTGGGCACCCTCGTGCTCACCGACATGTACATCTGGTTCGTCGACGCCGGGTACATCTCGGACCTGCGCATCGTGAACTGAGCAGGACGACACCTCAAGCAAGGGAGAACATGTGACGGAGCTCGAGAGGCACGAGTTCGACGTCATCGTCATCGGGGCCGGCGGTGCCGGTCTGCGCGCAGCCATCGAGGCCCGCGGACAGGGCCTGCGCACGGCGATCGTGTGCAAGAGCCTGTTCGGCAAGGCACACACGGTCATGGCCGAGGGCGGCATTGCCGCGTCCATGGGCAACGCGAACCCCCGCGACAACTGGCACGTGCACTTCTGCGACACGATGCGGGGAGGCAAGTTCCTCAACAACCCGCGGATGGCCGAGCTGCACGCGAAGGAGGCGCCGGACCGGGTCTGGGAGCTCGAGACCTACGGCGCGCTGTTCGACCGCACCCCCGAGGGCAAGATCAGCCAGCGCAACTTCGGTGGCCACGAGTACCCCCGCCTCGCCCACGTCGGGGACCGGACCGGGCTCGAGCTGATCCGCACCCTGCAGCAGAAGGTGGTGAGCCTCCAGCAGCAGGACCACCGCGAGACCGGCGACTACGAGAGCCGGATCCGGGTCTTCGCCGAGCTGACCGTCACCGACATCTTCAAGGACGGCCGCGGGGCGGTCGCCGGGGCACTCGGCTACTGGCGCGAGAGCGGCGACTACGTGCTGATCTCCGCGCCAACCGTGATCCTCGCGACGGGAGGGATCGGCAAGTCCTTCAAGGTCACCAGCAACTCGTGGGAGTACACCGGCGACGGCCACGCCCTCGCGCTGCGCACCGGGGCCAACCTGATCAACATGGAGTTCATCCAGTTCCACCCCACGGGCATGGTGTGGCCGCCGTCCGTGAAGGGCATCCTGGTGACGGAGTCGGTGCGCGGCGACGGCGGGGTGCTGCGCAACTCCGAGGGCAAGCGGTTCATGTTCGACTACGTCCCAGACGTGTTCCGCGGCCAGTACGCCCAGTCCGAGGATGAGGCGGACCGCTGGTACAAGGACCCCGAGAACAACAAGCGACCACCGGAGCTGCTGCCGCGTGACGAGGTCGCCCGCGCGATCAACAACGAGGTCAAGGAGGGCAGGGGGTCACCCCACGGTGGGGTCTTCCTCGACGTGTCGACCCGGCTGCCCGCCGAGGAGATCACCCGGCGCCTGCCCTCGATGCACCACCAGTTCAAGGAGCTCGCCGACGTCGACATCACGGCAGAGCCGATGGAGGTCGGGCCCACCTGCCACTACGTCATGGGTGGGGTCGAGGTCGACGCCGACACCGCCGCGACGAGCGTCCCGGGACTCTTCGCCGCAGGCGAGGTCGCCGGCGGCATGCACGGCTCCAACCGGCTCGGCGGCAACAGCCTGTCCGACCTGCTCGTGTTCGGACGCCGGGCCGGGGCCGGCGCGGCGAGCTACCTGCGCCACCACCACGGGCCACGACCGGTGGTCGACGAGGGTCAGGTGGCGGCGGCGGTCGCCGCGGCAGACGCACCCCTCGAACGCGGTGGCAGCGAAGGTGGCCTCGAGAACCCCTACGACGTCCACCACGAGCTCCAGCAGAAGATGAACGACCTGGTCGGGATCATCCGTCGCGAGGGCGAGATGCGCGAAGCTCTGACAGTGCTCGACGATCTCGACGAGCGCGCGAAACATGTTGCTGCGCAAGGCGGCCGGCGGTTCAACCCCGGCTGGCACCTCGCCCTCGACCTGCGCAACATGCTGGCTGTGTGCCGTTGTGTGGCACTGGCGGCGCTCGAGCGCACCGAGTCCCGCGGTGGCCACACGCGCGAGGACTACCCCGACATGCAGGCCGAGTGGCGTCAGCTCAACCTCATCTGCTCACTCGACGGCGACCAGCGGGTCACGTTGTCCCGCAAGCCGATTCCAGAGATCCGACTCGACCTGCTGCAGCTGTTCGAGCGGAGCGAGCTGGCCAAGTACCTCACGGAGCCGGAGCTGGCCCGGCTCGAACCGGAGCCAGTGGAGTCAGGGAGTGACCAGGCGTGAGCTATGACGCGAAGTTCCGGGTCTGGCGCGGTGACGCCGACGGCGGCGACCTCCAGGACTACACGGTCGAGGTCAACGAGGGAGAGGTCGTCCTCGACGTCATCCACCGGTTGCAGGCGACCCAGGCGCCCGACCTGGCGGTCCGCTGGAACTGCAAGGCCGGCAAGTGCGGCTCGTGCAGCGCCGAGATCAACGGCTATCCCAAGCTGATGTGCATGACGCGCATGAACACCTTCGCGGAGACCGACACCGTCACGGTCACGCCGATGCGTACCTTCCCGGTCGAGCGCGACCTGGTCACCGACGTGTCCTACAACTACCAGAAGGCGCGCGAGATCCCGGCGTTCGCACCGCCGGAGGGGCTGCAGCCCGGCGACTACCGCATGCAGCAGGAGGACGTCGAGCGTGGCCAGGAGTTCCGCAAGTGCATCGAGTGCTTCC
>JAICSZ010000453.1 GCA_025936615.1 Pedococcus sp.
CCGCCGACCGTGGTCATGTCCTGGTGCGCGAGCAGCGAGCCCATCCGGCGCTGCAGCTCCTCCTCGACCAGCCGGACCATCTCCGGGGAGGTGCGGTCCATCGTGGCGATCCGGTGGGCGACCTCGGCCTGCTGCTCCGGCGCGAACCCGGAGAGCACCTCCGCGGACTGCGCGGCGGTGAGGTGGGCCAGCACCAGCGCGATGACCTGCGGGTGCTCGTCCTTGAGGAAGGTCACCAGCTGCCGGACGTCCGCGTTGCGCAGCGAGGCGAACGGCACCTCGGTGTAGACGACGTTGAGCCGCGACAGGATGCCCTCGGCCTTGTCCTCGCCCAGGCCGGCCGCCAGGATCTCGCGGGCGAAGTCGACGCCGCCGCGGCCCACGTAGCGCTGCGCCGTCATCAGGCCGTGGAACTCGTTCATGACGCCGTCGACGTCGTCCGGCTCCACCGAGCCGAGCCGCATGAGCTCGCGGGTGATCGACTCGACCTCCCGGGGCCGCAGCTTGCCCAGCAGGACACCGGCCTCCTCCTTGCTCATCTGGGCGAGGAAGACGGCGGCCTTGCGGATCCCGGGTAGCTCGGGGCGCGGGGGCGCGGCGGGGGTCGCCGGGAGGTTGCCCGCCGTGAGCCCGACCAGCTGTTCGACCGAGGCGATGCTCATGGCTGCTGCTTCCTTCCGTCTCGAGGCGGGAACCGCCGGTCGGTGCTCACGACGGGGCCCCCGCCTTGGACTCGCTCAGCCAGCCGCGCAGCATCGCCGCGACCTCGTCCGGACGCTCGCTGACCATCGCCGAGATCTCGCCGCGGACCCGCTGCCGCTCGGCGGCCTCGGCCTCGAGGGCCTCGCGGTCGATGGGGTCGACCACCTCCCGGGTGCTCTGGACCCGCAGCCGGTCGAGCTCCTCGAGCATGTCGTCGGAGAGCTCGAGCGGCTCGTACTCCTCCTCGACGTCCCCCCGGCGGCGCGAGCGCAGCCACACGAGCAGGATGACGAGCACGATGCCGAGGCCGATGCCGCCGGTCTTGATCAGCGACCACATCTGAGCCTGCTGCTCGGCCTTGCGGGCGGCGGTGAGCTCCGCAGCCGCCTGCTTGGCGGCGGCGTTGCTGAACGGCATGGTCGCGACGGTGATCGCGTCGCCGCGGGTCTGGTCCAGCCCCACGGCGTTGCCGACCAGGCTCTGGATCTGCTGCTGGTTGACGTTGCCGGCGACGGTGCCGTCCATGACCACGGAGACGGTGAGGCGCTTGATGTCGCCGGGCGCCGCCTGCTCGTTGACCGTCGTCTTGTTCACCGAGTTGTTGCTGGTCGAGGACTCCTTGCTGTACGTGGAGTTCCCGCCGGAGCCGCCCGCCGTCCCGTTGGACGTGTTCCCCAGCACCCCGCCGACCGCGCTGCCGGTGCCGGAGTAGCTCTCCTTCGAGGTGCTCTGCGAGTACGGGGGCGTGCCGTTGTTGTACTGGTAGATCTCCGAGGTGGAGTTCTTCTGCGAGAGGTCCAGGCTGGCCTGCACCGAGACCATCGCGTGACCCGGGCCGAGGATCTGGTTGAGCAGCGCCTGTGCCTTGGCCGCCAGCTCGTCGCCTCTGGTCTGCTCGAGCTCGGTCCTCGTGTCGCCGGCCGCTGCGGTGAGCCCGGAGCCCGCCGCGGAGAGCACGTCGCCGGAGGAGTCGGCCACGGTGACGTCGTTGGGCGACATCCCCTGGATGCTCGACGAGACCAGGTTGGTGACCGCCTGCACCTGCTGGCCGGCGAGTTTCGTGCCCGGTGAGAGATCCAGCAGGACGGACGCCGTCGGCTTGCCCTGGTCGTCGGTGAACACCTGGTCCTTGGGCATGGCGATGTGCACGACGGCGGTGTTGACGCCCTTGATCGCCTCGAGCGTCTTCTCCAGCTCGCCCTCGACGGCGCGCTGGTAGGTGACCTGCTGCTGGAACTCGCTGGTGGTGATGCCCTGCTGGTCGAGCAGCGAGTAGCCGGTGTCCTGACCGGCCGGCAGGCCCTTCCCGCTCATGGTCAGCCGCAGGTTGTAGACCTGGCTGTTGGGCACCATGATCGTCGCGCCACCGTCGGTGAGCTGGTAGGAGACGCCCTCGGAGTTCAGCTCGTCCACGATGGCCGACGCGTCCGACGCGGCCAGGTTGGAGAACAGCGGCGCGTAGGTCGGGGCGGTCACCCAGCGGAAGAAGAAGAACCCGCCGAGGATCAGCCCCAGGGCCAGAAGGCCGATGACGACCTTCTGGCCCAGGGTGATGGTCGAGAGCACGGATTTGATCCGGCTCAGC
>JAICSZ010000469.1 GCA_025936615.1 Pedococcus sp.
CGTGGCCGGAGCCACCGCGGTCACAGCAGCGGGCGCAGCGGCGCCAGCACCAGCTCGGTGAACTTGCGGTGCACCCCTCGGGCGTCCCACTCCTGGGCGGTCAGCTCCACCGAGTTCGACAGGTCCGTGGCGAAGATCCGCTCCATCTGCTGGGCGAGCGCCGGGTCGATGAACTCGACGTTGACCTCGTAGTTGCCTGTCATCGACAGTCGGTCGATGTTCGCGGTGCCGACGGTCGACCAGCGGCCGTCCACGGTGGAGGTCTTGGCGTGCACCATCGCGCCCTGGAACCGGAAGATCCGCACCCCCGCCGCGAGCATCTCCCCGTAGTAGCCACGCGAGAGCCAGTCGGCGATCACGTGGTTCGAGGTCGCAGGCACCAGCAGTCTCACGTCCACGCCCCGGCGGGCGGCGTCCTTGATGGCGTCGACGAAGTCCGTGTCGGGGATGAAGTAGGCGTGCGTCATCCAGACATGGTGGGCGGCGCGGTTGATCGCCTCGAGGTACATCGACCGGATCGGGAACATCCACAGCCGTGGGACGTTGCGGTGCACCCGGATGCGCGGCTCCCAGTCCGCGGTGGTCTGCAGCAGCAGCGGCCGCACCCCGTGGCGTGGCTTGCGGTTCAGGTTCCAGAAGTCGGCGAACGCGCGCTGGAGGTCGAACACCCCCGGTCCGGTGATCCGGACGTGGGTGTCCCGCCACTCCGTCGCGTAGGCGGCCCCGACGTTGTAGCCGCCGACGAACGCGACCGTCTCGTCGACCACCAGGATCTTGCGGTGGTCCCGCCCGTAGCGCCGCAGGTCGAGGAACCGCCACCCGGCGTTGTAGACGGGGTACTCCAGCACCTTGAGCCGCGGGCCGAACCGCTTGAACAGAGGTGAGACCACGAGGTTCGCGAAGCCGTCGTAGACGACGTAGACGTCGACACCCCGCCCGGCCGCGGCGCTCAGCGCACGCTTGAACCGCTCGCCCGTCGCGTCCCCCTTCCAGATGTAGGTCTCGAAGAGGATCTGGTGCTCGGCCGCCTCGATCGCCTCGAGCATCGCGTCGTACAGGTCCTGGCCGAAGGTGTACGTCGTCACGGTGCCGTCACCGATCCGCACCTCGGCCGGCGACGTGGTCGGGAACGGCTTGTGCCGGCGGCCGCGGCGCCGGTAGGAGTCCACGAGCGTGAGGACGACCGCCAGGACCACCTGGAGGCCGAGCAGGGCCAGCACGGCACGCTTCGCCATGCCGGTGAGGGAGTCCCGGGAGGAGGCCCACGAGAGCCGTCGGCGGGGGGTGCTCACGGGGAGCAACCTATCGCGGCGGTCCTGTCGGTGCCGGGTCGTAGGCTGACCGCCATGAGGCCAGTGACGGATCTGCAGCGCCGCGTCGCGCCCTTCAAGGTCGAGTCCGACTACCGCCCGTCCGGCGACCAGCCCACCGCCATCGCGGACATCACCCGCCGGATCCGGGGCGGGGACAGCGACGTCGTGCTGCTCGGCGCCACGGGCACCGGCAAGACCGCAACGGTGGCGTGGGCCGTGGAGCAGCTGCAGCGCCCCACGCTGGTGATGCAGCCGAACAAGACCCTGGCGGCGCAGTTCGCCAACGAGCTCCGTCAGCTGCTGCCGCGCAACGCGGTGGAGTACTTCGTCTCCTACTACGACTACTACCAGCCCGAGGCGTACGTCCCCCAGACCGACACCTACATCGAGAAGGACTCCTCGATCAACGAGGAGGTCGAGCGGCTCCGGCACTCCGCGACCAACTCGCTGCTGACCCGCCGGGACGTGATCGTGGTCTCGACGGTCTCGTGCATCTACGGCCTGGGCACCCCTCAGGAGTACGTCGACCGCATGGTCCGGCTGAAGGTGGGCGACGAGCTCGACCGCGACCTGCTGCTGCGGCGGCTCGTGGAGAACCAGTACACCCGCAACGACCTGTCGTTCACCCGCGGGACGTTCCGGGTCCGCGGCGACACCCTCGAGGTCTTCCCGGTCTACGAGGAGCTCGCGATCCGGGTCGAGTTCTTCGGCGACGAGATCGAGCGGCTGATGACGCTGCACCCGCTCACCGGCGAGGTGGTCACCGAGGACCAGGAGCTGCACGTGTTCCCGGCCACCCACTACGTCGCCGGGCCCGAGCGGATGGAGCGGGCC
>JAICSZ010000263.1 GCA_025936615.1 Pedococcus sp.
ATGACGACGGTGACGTCCTCGACGGTCTCGCGCTTGGCCTTGGCGATGCGCTTGACGTTCTCGGCGACCGGCAGCCGGATGTCGACGACGTCGGCGGCCTCCGGACCGGTGACCAGCTTGTCCATGTAGAAGACAGCGCTCGGGTCGTACATCGAGCCCCGGTCGGCGACCGCCAGGACGGACACCGCGTTGGACTGGCCCTTGGCGGTGAGCGTGGTGCCGTCGATCGGGTCGACCGCGACGTCGCACTCGGGGCCGCTGCCGTCGCCGACCTCCTCACCGTTGAACAGCATCGGGGCGTCGTCCTTCTCGCCCTCGCCGATGACCACGACGCCCTTCATGGACACGGTGGAGATCAGGGTGCGCATCGCCTGGACCGCGGCGCCGTCCGCGCCGTTCTTGTCGCCACGGCCGACCCACCGACCCCCAGCCATGGCAGCTGCCTCGGTGACCCGGACCAGCTCGAGCGCCAGGTTGCGGTCGGGTGCCTCCCGGCCCACGCGCAGGGACGAAGGCAGGAGCTGCTCGGACATGCGCCGAGCCTATCGGCCGGGGCGGTTGGCGCGGGCCGGCCCTCGTCAGGGACCATGGGGGCGTGAGTGCCCCCGCCCCCCGCTCCTCCTACGCCAACGGGACCGCGGCGAACATGCTCCGGAGCCTGCTGGTCGTCGGGGTGATCGTCGCGGCGCTGATCGCCATCGTGCCCCGGGTCAACTCGGTCTCCCAGCCGCCGGTGGACGTCGCGGGGACGGCCGTCGAGGTGGCCAAGGACAGCGGCTGGCCCATCGAGGCACCGGAGGGGCTGCCGGACGGGTGGAAGGCGACCAGCGTCCGCTACGTCCGCTCCACCGACGGGCTGATGACGTGGCACGCTGGCTACCAGTCACCGGACGGAAACTACGTCGCGGTCGAGCAGACCAAGGACGCCACGGACACCTGGGTCTCGGCGCAGACCAACCGGGCGCGGGTGACCGGTCAGACCCAGGCGGGCGGGCTCACCTGGGACACCTACGTGCGCAGCGGCAAGCTGCAGAACAGCCTCGTGCACCGGGGCGGGTCCGGGGAGCTGACGACGATCGTCACCGGGACGGGCACCTTCCAGCAGCTGTCCCAGTTCGCCGACGCCCTCGAACCCGTCAAGCCCAGCTGAGCCGGAGCCGGGGCGAGGGATGGCGCAGCGTCCGGAGGCGATGGTGGTCATGGACCGCCCGTCCTTCGAGGCGCACTTCGACCGGGAGCGGCTGGCCCGGCTCGCCGACCTGGTCGGGCTCGGTGGCCAGGCCTGGTCCGACGAGCTCGACAGCGCGAACGCCCGGGCCCGACTGTCCGAGGTGGAGGTGCTCGTCACCTCGTGGGGTGCGCCTGCGCTCACCCCAGCGCTCCTGGCGGCCGCACCCCGGCTGCGGGCGGTGTTCCACTGCGCCGGCTCAGTGCGTGCCCTCGTCACCGACGAGGTGTGGCGGCGCGGGCTGCTCGTCACCAGCGCGGCGGACGCCAACGCGGTCCCGGTTGCGGAGTTCACCCTCGCCATGGTGATCCTCGCGGGCAAGAAGGCGCCGTTCATCGCCGCTGCCGACGCTGGCCCGCCCTCGTTGAGCGGGTCGGCGCGCTGGGGCGACCTGTCCAACCTGCGCCGCACCATCGGCGTGGTCGGCTTCTCCCGGATCGGGGGGCTCGTCGTCGAGCGGCTGCAGGCGAACCTCGAGGACGTGACCGTGCTGGTCAGCGATCCGCACGCCGATCCCGGCGAAGTCGCTGCCGCGGGTGGCGAGCTCGTCGACCTGCGCGCCCTGCTGCCCCGCGTGGACGTGCTGACCCTCCACGCGCCCGCGCTGCCCTCGACGGCCGGCCTGATCGGGGGCGAGGAGCTCGCCCTGCTGCCCGACCACGCGACCCTCGTCAACACGGCCCGAGGGGCCCTGGTCGACCACGACGCGCTGGCTGTTGAGTGTGGCTCCGGGCGGCTCTTCGCGATCCTCGACGTGACCGAGCCCGAGCCGCTCCCACCGGACTCGCCGCTCCGGTCGATGCCAACGGTGCTGCTCACCCCCCACCTGGCCGGCTCGCTCGGCAGCGAGGTGCACCGCCTCACCGACCGCGCCCTGGCGGACCTGGCCAGCTGGTGCGCCGGGGAACAGGTGGCCGACCAGGTGAGCGCCGAGTCCATGGCGCTGCGGGCGTGACCGCGCCACGGCTCGGGCTCTGCTCGGTGACCTTCCGAGCACTCCCAGCCGCGGAGGTGCTGCGACTCGGCGTCGCCGCCGGGCTGGACTGCGTGGAGTGGGGCGCCGACGTGCACGCCCCGCCCTCGGACCCGGCAGCGCTCGCGGGGCTCCGCGACAGGACCGTCGAGGCGGGGCTGCGCGTCGCGTCCTACGGCGCGTACTGGCGCGCCGGTGTCCACCCGCTCGAGGACCTGCGCCCGGTGCTGGAGGCGGCACGGGTCCTCGGAGCACCCCGCGTGCGGGTGTGGGCGGGGGCCCGCGGAACCGATGTGGCCACCGACGAGACGTGGCGCCGGGTTGTCGACGCCACCCGGGCCGCAGGTGAGCTCGCGCAGGCGCACGGGCTGCGGCTGGGTCTGGAGTTCCACGGGCGCACCCTTACGGACAGCGCCAGTTCGACGGCCCGGCTGCTCGACCTGGTCGGCCACCCGGCCGTCGTCCCCTACTGGCAGCCCCGCCTCGACGACGAGCCGGACGCAGCGCTGGAGGGTCTGCGGTCGCTGGTGGACCGCGTCGACGCCGTCCACGTCTTCTCGTGGTGGCCGGGCGACCACCGGCTGCCCCTGTCGGACCGGGCGGACCTGTGGCAGCCCGTGCTCACCGAGCTGCTCAGCCGGCACCCAGGCATCGACCTGCTGCTCGAGTTCGTGCCGGACGACGACCCGAGCCGCCTCGCCACGGAGGCGGCCACCCTGCGCCGATGGGTGCAGGAGGTCTCGGGCCGAGCCGCTAGTCCGTCTCGTCCTGGCTGAGCGCTGCCTCCGCACCGTCGAGCCAGGTGCTGCAGTGCGCTGCCAGGGCCTCGCCGCGACGCCACAGCCTCATGCTGTCCTCGAGACCCACCTGGCCGCCCTCGAGCTGGGCCACTATCGACACCAGCTCGTCGCGGGACTGCTCGTAGGACAGCCCGGCGATGTCGGCGAACTCCTCGCCGGTGCCGTCGGCAGCTGTCTCGGGCGCCTTGGATGCCTTGGCCATGGACGACAACCCTAGGGCAGGCCCACGACACGGGCCGCGAAGTCCCCGCGCGCCACGCGCACCCTCAGCAGCTCCTCCACCGCGACCTCGTCCTGGTCGGTGACCACGCGCCCGTCGCGGTGCTGCACCACGGCGTACCCGCGGTCGAGCGTCGACTGCGGCGACAGGGTGCGGACCTGTGCCCGCAGGTGCCCCACGTGGTCCTGGGCGCGGTTGACGGCCGCCAGGACCCGGTGGTGGGCCCGGTCGGTGAGGGCGCCGAGCTCGAGTCGGTGGGCCTGGAGCACCGCGGCCGGGTTGGCCATCACGGGCCGTGAGCGGAGCGCGACCAAGTGGCGTCGCTCGTCGGCGACGCGCCCTGCGACGGCGCGACGCGCCCGCTCTCGAGACTGCCGTATGCCGTGTCGCTCGGCCTGCGCGTCCGGCACCACCCGCTTGCCCGCATCGGTGGGTGTGGACGCGCGCCAGTCGGCGACGTGGTCGAGAAGGGGGGTGTCGACGTCGTGGCCGATGGCCGAGACCACCGGGGTCCGGGCCGCTGAGACCGCGCGGACCAGCGCCTCGTTGCTGAACGGCAGGAGGTCCTCGACCGAGCCGCCACCGCGCGCGATCACGATGACCTCGACGTCGGGGAGCGCGTCGAGCTCGGCGAGGGCCGCGGTCACCTCCTGGACCGAGGCCGGGCCCTGCACCGCGACCTCACGGATCTCGAACCGCACTGCCGGCCAGCGGCGACGAGCGTTCTCGACGACGTCCTTCTCGGCCGCGCTGGCCCGCCCGCACACCAGCCCGACCGTGTGCGGCAGGAACGGCAGCGGCTGCTTGCGCTCGGCGTCGAACAGTCCCTCGGAGGTCAGCAGCTGCTTGAGGTGCTCCACCCTCGCCAGCAGCTCGCCCACGCCGACCGGCCGGATCTGGCGGGCGTCGAGCATGAGGGAGCCGCGCTGGGTCCAGAACACCGGCTTGGCCTGCAGCACCACCCGCGCGCCCTGCCCGACGGGGGTGGGCATGGCGTCGAGTGCGTTGAC
>JAICSZ010000282.1 GCA_025936615.1 Pedococcus sp.
AGCGTGAGCGCGAGCACCGACAGGCTGGCGGTGCCCAGTCCCATGCCGGTGCCGCACGCGACCAGCGCCACCGCCACGAGCCACGGGTGCCACCCGAAGTGGGTGACGGCGACGACGCCGAGCAGCCCCAGGGTGAGCAGCGCGCCCCCGGCCGAGACGAGGTGCGACCGGCGACCGCCCCAGCGGTCACGTCCCTGCACCCACGAGCCCGCCGACCAGCCCAGCGAGCCGACCGCCAGCACGGTTCCGGCCGCCCGCAGGCTCAGCCCCCGCTCGTTGACGAGCATGAGGGGGATGTAGGTGATGGTGCCGAAGAACGACGAGGTGAACAGGGACCGTGCGAGCATCACCGAGGGCAGGCCGCGGCGCATCAACCAGGTGCCGGCCGGCAGCAGCAGCGGTGCGGCCACCGCGACGCCGAGCATCCCCCCGACGGCGACCACGGTGTGCGCCGACCAGCGGATGACCAGGTCGTAGGTGCCCCACTGGAGAGCGCCCACCGACGCGGCGATGAGCACGCCGAACCACGCGGCCTTGATGTGCGCGCGGTGGTCGCGGCTCGACTCCTCGACCGCTGCGTCAGCGGCTGTGATCTGCCCGCGCCGGGTGGCGACGAGCGCCAGGGCGACAGCGACCGGCACGACGACCAGCCAGAACACCCAACGCCAGCCCCAGGTCGTGGTCACCCATGCGGAGATCGGCGGGCCCAGCAGCGAGGGCAGCACCCAGGCAGCCGAGACGACGCTGAACACCTTGGGCCGCAACGTCTCAGGATAGGCCCGACCGATCACGACGTACGCGGCCACGATGATCAGCCCGGCGCCCAGGCCAGCGACCCCGCGGCCGGTGAGGAACCACCCGAAGCCCGACGCCGACCCGCACAGTGCCGAGCCGGCGGCGAACAGCAGCTGCCCGACATACAGCGAAGGAAGCGGACCGGAACGGTCGCACCACACGCCCGCCACCACGATCCCCAGGAGCTGGGTGGTGAGCATCACCGAGAAGGCGAGGCCGTAGGAGCGGACGGCGTCGAGCTCCTTGGCGGCCTCGGGCATGGCCGTCGAGACGGCCATGCCCTCGAACGCGATGACGGTGATGAGCGCGACCAGCGCCACGGAGATGAGCGCGTATGCGGGTTGGAAGACCCCCGCGCGCGTCCGCGCCGTCGCGAGCTGCTCCGGTGCGGGGTTGGGGTGCGGGGCGGTCACTGCCCCAACGGTACCCCGCGCTCGGCGAGCACCTCGGCGAGCGTGTCGATGCGGTCGGAGACGATGCCGTCGACCCCGAGGTCGAAGAGGCGGTGCATCTCGGCGGCGTCGTCGATGGTCCAGACGTGGACGTGCTTGCCCATCGCGTGGACCCGCTCGACAAGTGCGGGCGTGACCAGGTCGAAGCGGCGTCCCTTGCCGGTGACGTAGCCGGTGGGGACCTGGAGCACCGCGGCAGGCGCTCGCAGCAGCGCGGCGAGGCGGGCGGGGGCGAGTCGCATCGAGAAGACCTCGGAGGGGCCGGCGGCCGTGGCCAGGCCGGGTCCGAGCAACCGTCGCACCGCACGCAGGCGACGGTCGGAGAAGGAGCCGACGCACACCCGCTCCAGGGCGTCGTGCTCCCGGATCACCTTGGCCAGGGGCTCGATCGCGCCCGGGGCCTTGACGTCGATGTTGAAGCGCGCGTCGGGGAACTCCTCGAGCAGCTCCGACAGCAGCGGGATCGGCTCGGTGCCGTTGATCCGGGCCTGCCGGACGGTGGCCCACGGCAGCTCGGCGATCCGCCCGGTGAGGTCGGTGACGCGGTCGAGGCGCAGGTCGTGGAACGCGAGCAGGTGGCCGTCGACGGTGGCGTGCACGTCGGTCTCGAGGTAGCGGTAGCCCATGCGGACCGCCTCGCGGAACGCCGACAAGGTGTTCTCCCGGTCCAGGTTCGCCTCGAGCTTGGCGCCGCCGCGGTGGGCCAGGCCGATCGGGGTCGGGGTGTCGAAGTACGCGAAGTCGGCCGTCACGTCACCCATCCTGCCGTTCCCCGCAAAACGGCGGTTGCGTCACCTTTGCGGCAGCTCTGCCTCCCGGGAGGCGACGCAACCGCCGTTTTGCGCGGGGGTTCAGAGAGCGGCCCAGACCGTCGTGTCGGTCGGCACCTCGCCCGCCTCGGTGAGCGGCCCCGACGCCACCAGCACCTGCGCGCCGTCGGGGAGCGCGACCGGCGCGGCACCGAGGTTGGCGAGCACGAGCGTGTCGCCGGCGGCACCGCCGTTCACCAGCGCGACCACGTCGTCGCCCAGCCCGTCGACCTCGGCCAGCCCGCCCGTGCCCAGCGTGCGCTCGCGGCGCAGGGCCAGCAGCGTGCGGTACAGCTCGAGCGTCGAGCCCTCGACCCCCACCTGCTGGTCGACGGCGTACTCGCCGTAGACCTCCGGCTGCGGGAGCCAGGTGTTCGCGGACGGCCCGAACCCGAACGAGGGCGCCGACCTCTCCCACGGCACGGGCACGCGGCACCCGTCACGGCCGATCTCCTTGCCGTGGGTGCGGATGAAGGTCGGGTCCTGGCGGAACTCCGCAGGCATGTCGGTCGAGTCCGGCAGCCCGAGCTCCTCGCCCTGGTAGAGGTAGGCCCCACCGGGCAGCGCCAGCATCAGCGTCGTCGCCGCCCGCGCCCGCCGCAGCCCGAGCTCGCGGTCCGGCTGCGGGTCGTCGGGGCCGATGCCGTTCGGCTGGCGCTCGCCCACGGGCAGGCCGAGCCGTGACGCGTGCCGCACCACGTCGTGGTTGGACAGCACCCACGTGCTGGGCGCGCCCACCGAGTCGGCGGCCTCGAGCGAGTCCCGGACCACCCTGCGCAGGTCGTCGGCCAGCCACGGGGTCTTGAGGAAGTCGAAGTTGAACGCCTGGTGCATCTCGTCGGGCCGTACGTAGCGCACTGCCCTGGCCTGCGGGCGCACCCACGCCTCGGCGCACAAGATGCGCTCCGGCTGGCCGTACCCGTCGAGGATCTTGCGCCACTGGCGGTAGATCTCGTGCACACCATCCTGGTCCCACATGGGCGGCTGCGGCGAGCCCTCCTTGAGCTCCCCGTCGAGGATGTGCAGCTCCGCGTCGTAGTCCGGCAGCCCCTGCTGCTTGACCAGCCCGTGCGCCACGTCGACCCGGAAGCCGTCGATGCCCCGGTCCAGCCAGAACTTCAGGATCGACTCGAACTCGGCCCGCACCTCCGGGTTGTCCCAGTTGAGGTCGGGCTGCTTGACGTCGAACAGGTGCAGGTACCACTGGCCCGGCCGGCCGTCCGCCTCGGTGACCCGGGTCCACGCGGCGCCACCGAAGACCGAGTGCCAGTCGTTCGGCGGCTCCGATCCGTCGGTGCCCAGCCCGTCGCGAAAGATGTAGCGCTCGCGCTCGCGGCTGCCGGGTGCCGACGCCAGCGCCGCCTGGAACCACGCGTGCTCGTCGGAGGTGTGGTTGGGGACGAGGTCGACGATGACCTTCAGGCCCAGCTCGTGGGCGCGCGCCACCAGGGCGTCGGCGTCGGCGAGCGTCCCGAACAGCGGGTCGACGTCGCGGTAGTCGGCGACGTCGTAGCCGGCGTCGGCCTGGGGGGAGCGGTAGAACGGGCTGAGCCACACGGCGTCGACACCCAGGCTCGCAAGGTGGGGCAGCCGCGCGGTGATGCCCGGCAGGTCGCCCATGCCGTCACCGTCGGCGTCCGCCCACGACCGTGGGTACACCTGGTAGATCACGGCGTGCCGCCACCAGGTGGCGTCGTCGTGGGCGGGGTGGATCAGCGTGGTGTGCAGGGCGTCGGTCACGATCACCCATGGTTTCGCACCACCGGTCCCGGAGTGAAATCGAAGGGTCCGGGCCCGGGGCCGGCGTCAGTCCTCGTCGAGGGAGTTGACCATGCTGTATGCCGCCCGCTCCAGGTAGTCGCGCAGCAGCAGGTCGTTCGCAGGGGCCAGCTCGAGCGTGTCCACCGCCGCCATCATGTGTCTCAACCAACGGTCACGCTGGGCCGGCGTCACCTTGAAGGGGTGGTGGCGCATCCGCAGCCGCGGGTGGCCGCGGCGCTGGGAGTACGTGGTTGGACCGCCCCAGTACTGCTCGAGGAACATCCGCAGCCGGTCCTC
>JAICSZ010000484.1 GCA_025936615.1 Pedococcus sp.
CTACGCGGTCGGCAAGGCCAAGGTCGTCTGCGGGAACGTCCAGACCGCCAACGCCACCGTCTACATCATCGACGGCGTCCTGCTCCCCCAGTAGGCCCCGTCGCTCGGGTGAGCCGGCGCTCCCCCGTTCGGCCGTGGCCGAGTGTCTTTACCAGCCGGCTCACCCGAGCGTTCGTACCCTCGATGACGTGAACAGCCGAATGGCCAACCGCACCAGCACCGCCCACCACCCCCGGGTCCAGCGCGGCGTCGCCGGCGGCTGGACGTGGGCGTGCTCGTGTGGCGGCGCATCCTGCCGCACCACACGCCAGGGGCTGCCCTGGCGGCAGGCGTTCATCGGCGCGCTCAACCACGCTGCCACCGTGGTTCCCTGAGCCGGCTCCAACCGCGAGCCAACCTCCTCACAGCCAGGTGTGGATCCGCACCTGCGTGCCCTGGCTCCCCGAGCGCAGCTGGACCAGGTCGCACAGCTGGTTGACCATCCACAGCCCGCGGCCCTGGGCGGCGTCCTCAGCAGGTTGGTGCCGGCCGGCCAGAGGGTCAGGCACCACTCCGTCGTCCGACACCTCGCAGACGAGCGCCGCCGGGTCCCGCCACAGCCGCAGCAGTCCGCTGCCCTCGCCGTGCGTGATCGTGTTCACCGCCAGCTCGTGCACCGCCAGGCCGAGGTCGACGGAGCGGTCCGGCCCCACGCCCGCCACCGTGGCCGCGTGCACCACCAGGTCGCGCAGCGCCTTCAGCGTGGCGAGGTCAGCGATGCGCAGGGCCACCGGCCGTGTCGCCGGCTCCGGCAGAGGCGTGGTGAAGCCTTCGAGGCCGAGGCCGTCACCGGCATACGTGTCGCTCATCCCTGTCCCGCCGTCGGTGGAGGCGAGGAACGGGTGCGCACCGCGCGCCCGCTCGATCACCGTCCCCGGCAGGCCGGTCACGTCGTAGGGGCACCGGAGCCACAGGGGGCGCTGCGCGCCGATGGCTACGTTGAGCAGCGCCTCGTGCAGCTCGCACTCGGCGATCTCGGGCTCGCGCCGCCCGGGCCACAGCGGTTCCCCCACGCCGCGCGAGGGCTGCTTCCCGCACTCCTCGGCGAACTGCGACCAGGCATCGATGATGCACGCCGGGTTGGCGCCCAGCGCGGCCATGTCGACGAACCTCACCTCATCGGCCGCGCGTCCGAGGTGGCGCTGCAGGGCCCTCGACCGGGGCTCGGGGACGGCGACCAGCACCGGCTCACCGGCAGCGACCCCTTCCATGACGAAGGCAGCGGTCCGGGTGACGAAGTCGCGCTCCCCCGACCAGAAGAGCACGTCGTGCAGGTAGCCCGACGATGCGCGCGGCACGCTCCGCTGTGCTGGCGCAGTCATGCTCATCGGGTCTCCGGGAGTGCCGTCGCCGGGTGGACGACCCCGGCGTCGAGCAGAGGTTACGCCGCAGACGGCACGAACGGGTCGGGATCGGTCAAAAGTCGTGTTCGCCCCCGGTGGTTGGCAGGCGCCCCGATCTTCGACATTGTTCGAGGGACCACTGCGATCCAGGAGGCACGATGAAGGTCGGGATACCCCGCGAGATCAAGAACAACGAGTTCCGTGTGGCGATCACACCCGCCGGCGTGCACGAGCTCGTGGTCCACGGGCACGAGGTGTTCGTGGAGAAGGAGGCGGGCACCGGCTCCTCCATCCTGGACGAGGACTACACCACCGCGGGCGCGACGATCCTCGAGTCCGCCGACGAGGTGTGGGGAACCGGCGACCTCATCCTCAAGGTGAAGGAGCCGGTCGAGCCCGAGTACCACCGGATGCGCGAGGGCCAGGCCCTGTTCACCTACCTCCACCTGGCCGCGGACAAGCGGCTCACCGAGGAGCTCGTGACCCGCAAGGTGACGGCCATCGCGTACGAGACGGTCGAG
>JAICSZ010000438.1 GCA_025936615.1 Pedococcus sp.
ACGCCCCGACGCCCAGGATGCCGTTCTCGCTCTGCAGCACCAGCTCGACGTCGTCGGCGACGTAGTTGGGCACCAGGGTGGGCAGCCCGATGCCGAGATTGACGTAGGAGCCGTCGGTCAGCTCCGAGGCCGCCCGGGCGGCCATCTCCTCACGCGTCCAACCGTGAGCCGCCATGTCAGCTGCCTCCTTGGTTTCGAGACGGTTGCTGCGCAACCTCCTCAACCTGCGGAGGTCGGGGGCGGGTGGTGCGCTTCTCGATCCTCTTGTCGGCCGCCTGGTCGGGGGTCAGCGCGAGCACCCGCTGGACGAAGACGCCGGGCGTGTGGATGCCGTTCGGGTCGAGCTCCCCGGGCTCCACCAGGTGCTCGACCTCGGCGATGGTCACCCGTGCGCACATCGCCGCCAACGGGTTGAAGTTGCGCGCGGAGTCGCGGTAGACGAGGTTGCCGTGCCGGTCGCCCTTCCACGCCCGCACCAGCCCGAAGTCGGCCACGATCGCCTCCTCCAGGACGTACTCGCGACTCTCTCCGCTCACTACGAAGTCGCGGGTCTCCTTCGGCGGCGACGACACGATCACGTTGCCGTCTGCGTCGTACCTCCAGGGCAGCCCGCCCTCGGCGACCTGGGTGCCGCCGCCGGTCGCGGTGAAGAACGCCGGGATGCCGGACCCGCCGGCGCGCATCCGCTCCGCGAGGGTGCCCTGCGGCGTCAGCTCGACCTCGAGCTCACCCGAGAGGTACTGCCGCGCGAACTCCCTGTTCTCGCCGACGTACGACGAGATCATCCGCCGCAGGCGCTTCGCCATCAGCAGCCGCCCCAGGCCCCACTCGTCGACGCCGCAGTTGTTCGACACCGCCTCGAGCTCCTGCGCGCCCGCCTCGAGCAGCGCCTCGATCAGCACCGACGGCACCCCACACAGCCCGAAGCCACCGACCGCGAGAGTCGCGCCATCCGGGACGTCGGCCACCGCCTCCGCGGCGCTCGCCACGACCTTGTCCATCCACGCACCTCCTGGCCGCATCCTGCCACGCAGCCGACGCGGAGCGACGGGCGTCCCCGAGCCGCCCGCGAGCAGGGGTCAGGTCGGGTCGGGCAGCGACCAGGCGGTCCCCTCGACGAGCACGTGCACGGCGCCTCCGGAGGCGCAGGCCGCCCGCACCTTCCCGTCCGGAACGGGATGGGCCTTCCACTCGGTGCCGTCGTGCCAGCACAGGCGGTTGCCTCGGGGCAGGGCGGCGATGAACGCCGGGGTGTCCCGCTGGGTCTCGTCGACCAGAACGACGGGACGGTCACCGAGCGACTCCTCGGTGAGCTCCAGGGCCGGCACCTCGACCGCCGTGGAACGGAGCAGGCCGCGGAACGGCAACGGCAGAACCTGGTAGACCAGCGGCCGGCCATCGACGTGCCCGGCGATCCAGGTGTGCCGGCCGAACTGTCCGGTCGCCACGGAGCAGAGCGCGGTAGGCGTCGGTGACAGGTGGATGCGCCGCCACTCGTGCTCGGTGGGCGCCAGCGACAGCGCGTGCGGCGGACCCTCGTCGCCGAGAGTGCCGGCGACCACCACCGCCTCCCGCTCGTAGAACCCCACCGCGACCGAGGTGTCGGGGTCACCCCGCACCACGATCTCGGGCGCTTCGGGACCACCCCCGAGGATCGCGTTCTCGCGCTGGTGGACGCGCAGCCGCCAGGAGCCGCCCTCGAGGTGGGACGACAGGATCAGCCCTGCGTGCGCGTCGAGCAGCGGCGTCGCCCAGACCGCGTCGATGGCGTCCAACGAGTGAGGGACGAACATCGACCCGTCGGTGTACGCCGCCCACAGGTGCAGCCGGCCGTCGGCGCCCCGACCGGTGAGCCAGGTCTGCTCGCCCTGGGCGACGCCCAGCACGCCGAACGAGTCCAGCTGCAACCCGTCGTACGTCCGTGGCGTGGGGTGCGGGAGGCGCAGGGGCACGACGAAGGCGTCGCCGTCGGTGGTCACCCCGGCGCACAGGCCGCGGGCGAGTGCCGTGACCCGCCCGTCGACCTCCAGTCTCGTCCAGTCCATCTGCTGCCCCCGGGGCAGACGGTAAGGGTCCCGGCAGCCGGATGCGAGCGATGTCCGCAAACCTTTCCTTCCCGCCCGCACGGGTGACCGAGTCGCTGGACACTGCGGTGCGCCCCTCGGCTCGCGGGGTGCCGAGCCGCGACTTTCCCCAGGTGCGCCTGCACATCGTCACGGGGAAGGGCGGCACCGGGAAGTCGACCGTCGCCGCCGCCCTCGCCCTCGGCCTGGCGGGCGCGGGATGCAACGTCCTGCTCTGCGAGGTCGAGGGCCGCCAGGGCATCGCCCGGATGTTCGACGTCGAGCCGCTGCCGTACGCCGAGCGCCGGATCGCCACCGGCCTGCCCGGCTCCGACGGCGGACGCGGCGGCGTGGTCCACGCGCTGCACATCGACCCGGAGTCGGCCCT
>JAICSZ010000381.1 GCA_025936615.1 Pedococcus sp.
ACGACGGTCACCGTGTCGATGTCGAGCACCGTCAGCAGGTCGCGCATGCCGTTGGCGAACGCGCCGATGCTGTAGTCGGCCCGTGGCTTGTCGGACTCGCCGTGGCCGAGCAGGTCGGGCACGATCACGGTGTAGCGCCGGACCAGCGAGTCGAGCACCGGGAGCCAGGTGCGGTGGGTGCAGCCGAGCCCGTGCAGGAGGAGCAGGGCCGGTCCGCGGCCGGCCTTCACGTAGGCCCGGCGATGACCGTGGATCGTCACCTGCTGGACACGGTGCTGACGCATCGGCGGGTCGGCCTCCTGGTGGTGGGCACGGGTGGTCCGGCAGGGATTCAACCAGAAGTACCCCGCGGTCGTGGCCCGGAAACCCGGTGTTCGCCTGATTGGGGGCGGCTCAGCCGCCTTGTTGCGGCACTAGTGTCGAGCCGTGAGCGTGCGCGCCGTACCCGCGACCCCCGGCGACGGGAGCTCGCGCGAGCGCGCCGCGGAGGCGCTGCGCCGGTCCACCGGAGCGCTCAGCTCCGCCGCCATGTCGCGGATGCTCACCGATCTGGCGTGGTTCGCCGAGCTCCCTGCCGAGAGCCGCTCGTGGGTCGGTCAGATCGTCCAGGCGGGCATCCAGGGCTTCGTCGACTGGTTCCGGCTCGATGACGACGACGCCTGGCCGGGCGACACTGCTGCCGCCGTGTTCGGCGCCGCGCCGCGCAGCATGACGGGCGTGATCACGCTCGGCCAGACCGTCGACCTGGTGCGGCTGGGCATCGAGGTCGTCGAGTCCCATGTGGACGAGGTGGTCGACCCCCAGGACGCTCCCGCCGTGCACGCCGCCGTCCTGCGCTATGCCCGCGAGGTGGCCTTCGCGACGGCCGAGGTCTACGCGCGGGCGGCCGAGGCTCGGGGCGCCTGGGACGCGCGACTGGAGGCGCTGGTGGTCGACTCGGTGCTGCGTGCCGAGGCCGACGAGGCCGTCGCCTCTCGGGCGAGCGCGCTCGGGTGGGCGCACCGGGAAGGGGTCGCGGTCGTCCTCGGCGCGGCCCCCCAGCCGCGCATCGAGGATCTCTTCGACCAGGTACGCCGGGTGGCCCGGGGAGCGGGCCTGGATGCGCTCTGTGCCGTCCAGGGCGACCGACTGGTGGTGATCCTCGGTGGTGTCACCGACACCGACCGGGCCGCGCACGCCGTGGTGCGGTTCTTCGGCCAGGGCCCGGTGGTCGCCGGCCCCCGCAGCGACGACCTCGCCTCGGCACACGTGTCCGCCCGCGCCGCGCTCTCCGGCCTGCGGGCCGCGCCCGGGTGGCCCGACGCACCGCGGCCGGTGGCCACCGACGATCTCCTGCCCGAGCGCGTGCTCGCCGGCGACGGGCACGCGCGGCGGCATCTGGTGGAGGCGGTGTTCGTGCCCCTCAGCGGAGCCAAGGACACACTGATCGACACGCTCACGGCGTACTTCGGGCACGGCCGGTCCCTCGAGGGGGCGGCCCGGGCACTCTTCGTCCACCCGAACACCGTGCGGTACCGCCTGCGCCAGGTCGCAGACCTGACCGGGCTCTCGGCCACGGACCCGCGCGAGGGACTGACCCTGCAGCTGGCCCTCGTGCTGGGTCGACAGGCACACCGCCGTATGGTGGAGGATCCTTTGTAGGGAACCTACAAGGATCGAGGGTTCAGTTTCGTGCGCGCCCGACGCGCACCGCGGGCCTGGGAACCGGAAAGGTGGGATCCGTGCTCGTCATCGTCGCTCCCGGTCAGGGAGCCCAGACACCCGGCTTCTTGACCCCCTGGCTCGAGGACCCGAGGTTCGCCTCGCGCTTCCACTGGCTCTCGACGGTCGCCGGCCTCGACCTGGCTCACTACGGCACGGAGGCCGACGCCGAGACGATCCGCGACACCCGGATCGCCCAGCCGCTGCTGGTGGCGACCGGGCTCATCGCCGCCCTCGAGCTGTTCCCGCATCCGGCCGACGCGTTCAGCCAGATCGGCGCGGTGGCCGGGCACAGCGTCGGCGAGCTGGCCGCCGCGGCCGGTGCCCGCGCGATCACCGCGGAGCAGGCGATGGTGCTGGTCCGCGAGCGCGGCAAGGCGATGGCGGAGGCCGCAGCCACCGCCGCGACCGGGATGACCGCCGTGCTCGGCGGGGACCCCGACGAGGTGCTCGCGGCCGTCGAGGCGCAGGGCCTCGTGGCAGCCAACTCCAACGGCCCGGGCCAGATCGTGGCCGCCGGCACCATGGAGCAGCTCCAGCAGTTCGCCGACCATCCGCCGGCCAAGGCACGCCTGGTCCCGTTGAGCGTGGCCGGAGCGTTCCACACCGAGCACATGGCGCCCGCCGTGGGTCATCTGGCCACGCTCGCGCGGTCGGTGTCCACCCACGACGCGCGCACGCCGTGGATCTCCAACCGCGACGGCCAGGTCGTGCAGGACGGGCAGGAGATCATCAAGCGCATCGTCGGCCAGATCGCGCAGCCGGTGCGGTGGGACCTGTGCCTGGAGACGATGTCCGACCTCGGCGTCTCCGGCGTCCTCGAGATGCCGCCCGCCGGCACCCTCACCGGCATCGCCAAGCGGGCCCTGCCCGGTGTCGACACCTTCGCCCTCAAGACGCCCGACCAGCTCGATGACGCCCGCGCCTTCTGCGCCAAGCACGGCGAGGCGTCGGTCATCGACACGTTCCCGACCTGGCTGATGGTGGTGTCTCCGGTCAAGGGCACGTTCCACCGCTCCGAGCAGGCGGGTGAGGCCAGCGTCCTCGAGCCCGGCACGGCACTGGGCGACGTCGCCGGGTCCCGCGAGAGGACCCAGGTGCGTGCTCCGCACGGCGGCCGGGTCGTCGAGTGGCTGGTCGAGGACGGCGACCTCGTCTCCCCGGGTCAGCCCCTGGTCCGCCTCCACCCGGTAGGAGCCGTGTGATGGCCACGATCACGACCGAGACCGGCTCGACGTACGCCGCCGTGCTGGGCGTCGGCAGCTACCGCCCCTCGCGGATCATCCCCAACGCCGAGATCGTCGACGCGATCGACTCCAGCGACGAGTGGATCCAGCAACGCTCGGGCATCAAGCAGCGCCG
>JAICSZ010000044.1 GCA_025936615.1 Pedococcus sp.
GGGCTCCGGCATACGGGTCGAATCGGCGCGAAGCGGCGGCGTCGGGCGGCCGGCTGCGTGATACTCCCCCGCATGAAGTCAGGGGGAACCCAGCGGCGCGCCGCTCTTGGATTACTGACCGCCGTACTGCTGGGAGCCGGGTCGGTGGCCATCACAGCGACGCCCGCGCAGGCCGACGAGGGCCTGGCCGAGAGCGGCCTGGCCCGCTACACCGTGTCCGAGGAAGGCAAGCCGGTGCAGGTCGAGCAGGTGCTGGCCCTGACGAACGAGAGGCCGTCCTCGGGTGGCCGGTCCTATTACAGCCGCGGCTACTCGCTGTGGCTGCCCGACGGGGGCAGCAACCTCGAGGCGACGTCCAACGGCTCGCGGTTGTCCGTCTCGGTGAGGAAGGTGCACGGTGAGCAGTTCGCCGACATCACCTTCCCCAGCGGACTGGCGTACGGCCAGAGCCGAAACATCCGGGTCACCTACAGCATCAAGGGCTCTGCGCCACGCTCGAAGGCCCGGGGCCGGGTCGGCAAGGGCTACGCGGCATTCGACGTCTACTCCCCCGGCGACACCGGACGCGCCGTCATCGAGGTGGTCGCGCCGCGCTCGATGGAGACGGACCTCGGCCTCCCCACCGAGCGCTCCGACGACGGCGACACCCGAACGACCGTGGCCAAGGGTGGCGGACCCTTCGGGCTGTGGGGCGGGGCCTCGCTGCGCGACCCCGACCAGGCGGCGAAGAGCACCGTGACGGTGGGCTCGGACTCCTTCGACGTCGTGGGCTTCCCCGGTGACACCGCCTGGTCCAAGCACATCGCGACGCGGCTGCCTGCGACGATCCGCGCGCTGGAGAAGGTCTCCGGGCAGAAGTGGCCCAGCCAGCAGACGACCATCACCGAGGACCTCAGCGGCGAGGTCTACGGCTGGGCCGGCAGCTACGACAAGGGCAACATCAAGGTGTCCGAGGACCTGGACCCCGCCCTCCTCGCGCATGAGCTCTCGCACGCGTTCGCCAGCTACGACAACCTTGCCGAGCGCTGGCTCACCGAGGGCCTGGCCCAGGAGATGGCGACCGAGATCAGCGCCGCCACCAAGGTGCCGGACCGTCCGCACCCGACGGTTCGCGCCGGCCAGGACGGCTCGTTCCCGCTCGCCGACTGGCCCGGCGGCTTCGGCGTGGCAACCTCCGCCGAGGTGTACGGCTACCCCGCCTCGTGGCGCGCGGTCCACGCGCTCATGGATGGCAGCAAGCCCGCCTCCCGCCCGGGGCTGGTCCGTGCCCTCACCACCAAGGCCACGGTCTACGACGCACCCGGGGAGGTCACGACCGGGGCGAGCACGACGACCTGGCGCCAGGCCTACGACCTGTTCGAGGTCATGGGCGGCAACACGCAGACCCGCTCGATCATGACCACCTGGGTCATCGGGTCCGGCGACGCGAAGGCCATAGCCGCACGGGCCACCGCCCGCGCTGCCTACGCCAAGGCGGACCGCCTCGACGGGGACTGGTCACTGCCGCGCGGGGTGCGCACGCCGATGGGTGACTGGGACTTCCCGGCCGCGACCACGGCGATGGCGCAGGTGCGAGACCTCGCCGGGCCGGCGCTGGCCGCCCAGCAGGTCGCGGCCAAGGCGCGTCTGGACACCAAGGACCTGCGGTCGGCCTACCAGGTGGCCGACGAGCCGTACGAGTACCAGCAGGTGGCTGCCCAGCTCGGCGCGTTCCTCGGAGCGGCCCGCGCCTACGAGTCCGTGGAGTCGGAGGTGCACGCAGCCGGTCCGCTCACCCGGCTGGGCGAGGAGGTCGTGCCCGCGCACCAGCAGGTGGCGGACGCCAAGGCGGCGATCGAGGACCTTCAGTTCACCGACTCCGAGAGCGCGCTCACGGCCGCACGCTCCAAGCTCGGCACGGCCAAGCTCGTGGGCACGGCCATCGTCGGCGGCGCGCTGCTCGTCCTCTTCCTCATCGTCCTCACGACCGCGATCGCGGTGCGGCGCCACGTCCGCCGTCCCCACGTGGTGGCGCAGCAGTCGTGGGCGGCGCCCGGCGCCCTCACCGCGCCCGGCGCCCTCACCGCGCCCGGCGCCCTCACCGCGCCCGGCGTTCTCGGCGCGCAGGCCCCGACCTCGGACGGGGAGATCGGCGGCCTGCCCGCAGACCCGTCGCACACCTGACATTCGTCACCGACCACCTACGTCCTCCGGCCGTTCACCGCAGGCTCGCACCGCGGGACCATGCCCTCGCAGGGACCACCAACTCACGAGGAGGTTCCCATGGGCGAGAGCAGGATTGGCCGGCGCCAGCTGGTGCGCACGGCGGCCGCGGTGGCGGCAGGAGGAGCACTGGTCGGCGGCACCGGGGTCGCAGCGGCCAGCGCCAGTGATGACGGCAACGGGCACCGGATCCTCGGCGCCTGGTGGGTCACCCACACCGACGACCCGCCGAGCGACCCGAATCAGGGCATCACGGTCGTCACGTTCGCCTCGGGCGGAGCTCTCGTGGCCGCCGACATCCGCCCCGCGGGCGGCACGGGCGCGGGCGCCTGGAGCGCCAGCGGCAGCCACTTCCGGGCCAGCTACTGGGCCGCGGTCCCGCTGGGCCCACCCGACACCCCGGGCGGCTCGATCAACATCAGGGTCAAGGGGCGGCTGCACGACAACACGGTCTCGGGCACCTACGCGACCACCGTGTACGACCCCGACGGCACAGTGCTGGAGACCGGCACGGGCACGTTCACCGGGAGCCGCCTGACCGCCTGAGGCGCCCAGTCCGCTCTGGGCGGTGCGTTGGCCGCGCCCCGCCTCAGTGCCCCCTGACCCGGTAGTCGATGAAGGTCGCGAACGGTGACTGCCGCACCCCGAGGTGCTCGAGCTCGACGTCCTTGTCGAACCCGTCGAACAGCCGCTTGCCGCCACCCAGGATGACCGGCGCGACGATGACCGTGAGCTCGTCGAGCAGCCCGGCCGAGAGCGCCTGTCGGATCACGTCCGCGCCGCCCATGACGTGCACGTGCTTGTCCCCCGCGGCGTCCTTGGCGCGCCCGACCGCCTCCTCGACGCCGTCGACGAACACGAAGGCGTCGCCCTCCGGCTGCTCATCGACCCGGTGGGTGACGATGAAGAACGGTAGACCCCAAGGGTTCTCGTCGCCCCAGTGCCCGGCCGCCTCGTAGGTCCACCGACCGCTGACGACGGCGCCCAGCCCGGCGAACGCCTCGTCGAGCCACGCCTTGTCCTCGCCGGTGGGTTCGCCCAACGGCTTGCCCGCGGCCTCGTCGGAGTACGTCCACGGCCCGCCGAAGACCCAGTTGTGCAAGCGCTCGCCGCCAACGCCCAGGCCTTGGCCGGGTCTGTCGTCGGGTCCCACGACGTAGCCGTCGACCGAGGTGGTGATGCCTGCGATGACCTTGCCCATGACTGCTCCTCTGGTGGTTTGCGTCGGCAGTTCCGACCGGAGCGACCGCGCGAACTCATCGCCGCGAGTGCCAGGTCAGCCCCCGCTGCCGCTCTCGACGCCGGTGACCCCTGACTCGGCCCGCCGCCTGAGGCCCTCTGCCTCCATCCCGAGGTACCGCTTGACCATTCCTCCGTAGAGCCGCCCGACCAGCCCGCCGAGCACCCCGGTCGACTCGAACCCGAGCCGCACCCGCGCACCCCCACCGGACAGCGGCTCGATGTCGTGGCGTGCCGTGTTGCGGGCACCGGCCCCAGTGGACACCCAGGTGAACGACCGCCCCGGCTCGAGGTCGGTCACCACCCACTCGGTCTCGGGCAGCCGCGGCTGCTTGAGCCTGGTGCGGGACCCGGGCCTGAGCGGCCCGTCGTCCAGGCGGCGCGCGGAGGTCACCGAGTCGGTCCACTCAGGCCAGTACTCCACGTCGCTCAGCACCTCCCAGACCCGCTGGGGCGAGGCTGCGATCTCGATCGTCTTCGTCTCCTCCATCAGTTGATCGTCGCAGCCGCGGCCGGACTTCGACAGGATGGTCCCCATGGACCCGGCCCGCGTCCTCGCCCAGCGCCTCGCCACCCAGCGCCTGTCCTCCGCGCCCATGGCGCGTGCGGTCGACGCGGTTCGCCTGCTCACCTGCGTGCAGAGCCAGGAGCGCGACCACGCCTTCTTCTCACTCGCCTTGCGGTCACGACGTGACACGTATGCCGCGGTGAGACGTGAGCACGACCGCGGCGCCTTCGTGCGCACCCACATCCTGCGGCCGACCTGGCACCTGGTGGCGCCGGAGGACCTGCGGTGGATCCTCGAGCTGACCTCTCCAAGGGTGCTGGCGAGCATGAAGAGCCGACACCACCAGCTCGGTCTGGACGACCCGGCCCGGCTCGACGCGGGTCTGTCGTTGCTCACCCAGCTGTTGCACGGCAAGCGTTTTCGCACCAGGCCGGAGCTCAACACGGAGTTCGAGGCACACCGCTCCCCCATCTCGCCCGGTGAGCAGCTCGGCCACCTGCTGCTCGTCGCAGAGCTGCGCGGCCTGGTGTGCTCGGGGCCGATGAAGGGGGTGCACCACTCCTACGCGCTGGTCCACGAGGTGATCGCTCCGACGCCCAGCCCGGACCGCGACGAGGCGCTCGTCGACCTGGCGCGGCGGTTCTTCACCGGCCACGGACCGGCCTCCATCAAGGACTTCACGCGCTGGTCGTCCCTCACGGTCGCCGACGCCAGGTCCGCACTGGGCCACATCGGCAACGGCCTCGAACGCGTGGAGGTCGACGGGACGTCGCTGTGGTTCGACCCGCACAACGTGCCGCGGCGCAGCCCGACCGCGCCCGCGGCATACCTCTTCCCCGTCTACGACGAGGCGGTGCTGACCTACCCGCAGCTGAGCTTCCCTGCGGCGAACGGACATCCGTACGCCGACACCCAGGACCCGTTCTGGGCGACGGTGGTCCTCGACGGCGCCAACGTCGGGCTGTGGAAGCGCGCAGTCAACGGCGAGCGGGTCGAGGTCGACGTGCGGCTCGCGCCCGAGGTGTCGCCGGAAGGCCGGGAACACGTTCGCATGGCGGCGCAGCGACTGGCGGGCTTCCTCGAGCGGGACCTCGCCTACGTCGAGGGCGAGGGGAAGCCGCAGCTGTGGGGCGGTGAGCTGGGCCACCCGGCCCGCCGCCCGAGGCGCGCCGACCGGTAGGCCGGGTCAACCGTTCGGCCGAAGCTGTTGCGGCGCCTGAGCACGAGCCGGCGAGTTACACATCTGGACTTTTGCCGATCGCTTGGACAACTCGGGCAGGCGCCGGGCACGCTCGATGCCGTCCCGCTGGAAGTGGCCGTCGGGGGGATCCGTTTCGTCACCGCCGCTTCCCGCCCCCCAGACCCCGGGAAGTCATGCGTCCACGCCTGCACCGCGCCCTCGCCCGCCTCGCCGCCCTGACCCTCGTGGCCGGCCTCGGGATCACCGTCTCCTCCACCTCCGCCGACGCGGCCACCATGGTCCGCGAGTGCAAGAAGAGCTCGATCGGCTGCGTGTCGTTCTCGGGCTACAACGGCCGCTCGGTCTGGGGCTACCCGGTCAACCGGACCGGCAACAACTGCGTCAACTACGTCGCCTACCGGCTTCACAAGAACGGTGTCCGGCAGCTGAGCGGGATGGGCAGCGGCGGTTCGTGGGCGCGTAGCGCCAAGACTCGCGGGTTCCGCGTCGACCACACCCCCCGCACCGGCTCGATCGCCCAATGGAACTACGGCAGCGCATACGCGCCGAGCTCGGGGCACGTGGGCTACGTCGAGGAGGTCACCTCCTCGTACATCGTCATCTCCGACTCCTCGTGGGGCGGCAGCTACTCCTCGCGGTGGCGGGTGCCGCGCGGCGACCGCAACTGGCCGAGCAACTTCATCCACTTCAAGGACACCAGCTACCAGCCGCCACCCAACGGGACCTTCCTGAGGAGCCGTGAGGACAGCGCGGTGTACCTGCTGGCCGGCGGAGCCCCCGTGTGGGTCAGGACCTGGGCGGCCTTCGGCGGGGCGAAGCCCGCCCACCTCGTGTCGACCGCGACCATCGCGGCACTGCCGCGGTACCCGAAGAACGGCACCTACCTGCTCGGCGCCCAGCGGCGGGAGGTCTACGTCGTGGCGGGCGGCGCACCGGTCTACGTGTCGGCGTGGGCCAACGTCGGGGGCCGCCACGGGTACACGACGGTCGACCAGAACGCCATCGACCGGGCCGGCTCCGGAGGCCGGTACAACCACCTGGCGTACCGTCCGGTCGACGGCTGCTACCTGCGCGGGACGACGAGCAAGCGCGTCTACCAGGTGAAGGGCGGGGTGGCCCACTTCGTCAGGTCCTGGTCCCAGGTGGGCGGGACCAAGCCGACCACCTATGTCGACCAGGCCAGCATCGACAAGGCGGGGACCACCTCACCCCTCAAGTGGACCCACGTGCGCGGCAGGGCCGTCCTGTAGCGCCACCCGGCGGCGCATCACCAAGCACCGACCTCAGCGGCGCACCACCTCTCGGTGCGACCCGTCGACGCGGCGGGTCCAGCCGCGGGCGTCGAGGTGCTCCAGCAGCGGGACAGCCACCCGCCGGGTGGTGCCCAGGGCCTGTCGGGCCCCGCTGAGCGTGAACGGCTGCGACAAGGCGGCCAGCACCCGCATCGCCCGTGCGGGGGCGTCGGGCAGCAGCACGACCTCGTCGGGCAGCCTGACCACCCTGCCGAGCCGCTCGGCTGCTGCCAGCTCCCGCGGTCCCAGCCCGCAGGCCTGGAGCTCGCCTCTCTCCGGCGCCGCGAACGGGTCGCCCGCGAGGCGCTGCTCGATCGCGACCAACGCGGCCTCGGCCGGTCCGAGGTCGCCGCCGACCCCGGGCAGCCAGACCCGGCCGTCGCGCACGTCGAGCCCGGCGGCTGCCGCCACCAGTGCCACCAGCGCAACATCGGGCACCCCAGCGGCGGTTCGCGCGGCCGCGACCGGGAGCGACGGGTCGAGGGGTGCAGACGTGGCCTGATCCTTCACGGCGGCGGTGAGTCGCTCCGCCCAGGTCGCCAGCGCGGAGCGCGCGACGAGCCAGTCGCCTTGGGACACAATGGGTCCCGGTGGGTCATCAACCCCCGCAACACCGAGGGCCGTTGCGTGCACGCGGGTCATCGCGTCACGGCGCTCGACCTCGGCGGCCAGGTCGGGATGGCCGGTTGCGCCCGCGAGCGCCTCGCCCCGCCGCTGCGCGTCACCGCGACGGGTCAGGACCGGCGGGTCCGCGTCGAGCACCAGCGCACCGCCGAGGATCCGACGGGCTCCGGGGTCGCGCAGGATCGCCCGGTCCCCCGCCACCAGCGGCAGGGGCGCCTCGAACGACAGGCGGGCGGTGTCATCGCCGAGCGGCCGCAGGTGGGCCTCCACGGCGGTGGTCCCGACGTGCAGCATCACCGTCGCGGGGCGCTGGTCCCCACTCAGTCGCACGTCCACGACGCCCGTGGGCCGCCACGCACCAGGAGTCGTGATGGCGACGCCGCGCGGCACCTCCTCGGTCGCCACGCCGCGCACGTTGACGGCGACGCGGGCCACCGCGCCCACCGACTCCCGCGGCTTCTCCAGGGACTGCACCCCGCGGACCCGCACCCGCCGGCCCGCGACCTCGAGCTCGTCGCCGACCGCCACGGTGCCCTGGCCGAGCGTGCCGGTCACCACCGTCCCCGAGCCGCGGATGGTGAACGCGCGGTCCACCCACAACCGCACCCGCCCCTGCGTGTCCGGTGCCGGCATGAGTGCGACGAGACGGTCCAGCGCCGCCCGCAGCTCCGGGAGCCCCTCCCCCGTCCGCGCCGACACGGCGACCGCCGGGCCCGGACCAAGGCTCGTCGCCGCGAGCCGCTCGGAGGCGTCCGCCAGCACGGGGGCGGGATCCGCCAGGTCGCTGCGCGTGACGACGAGCAGCCCGCGTCGGATGCCCAGTGCGTCGACGGCCGCCAGGTGCTCCTCGGACTGCTCGCGCCACCCCTCGTCGGCCGCGACGACGAACACCACTGCCGGCGCCGGCCCGAGGCCGGCCAGCATGTTGCCGATGAACCGCTGGTGACCCGGCACGTCCACGAAGGCCAGCTGCTCACCGGACGGCAGCGTCGTCCAGGCGTACCCCAGGTCGATGGTGAGCCCGCGCCGGTGCTCCTCGGCCCACCGGTCCGGCTCGATCCCGGTGAGTGCCCGCACGAGCGTCGACTTGCCGTGGTCGACGTGCCCGGCTGTGGCGACGACGTGCACCTCCGCACCTCCTGTCGTGGGCCGCGTGGCCGAGCCGGCCACGCGGCATACCTCGGCATCCCCGGAGGGAAAGCGTGGCGGAGGTGGACGGGACTCGAACCCGCCAGACCGAGATGCTCGGTCTCACCGGTTTTGAAGACCGGGGGGCCCACCAGGAACCCAGACACCTCCACGGCCCACCGTAGCCGGGCGCACTCGACCCGGCACGGAGGGTGAGCGCGGCTTAGAGTCGAGACGTGACGACGACGGCTCGGGGGTACCGGCTCACCCAGTTCGCGCACGGCGGGGGGTGCGCCTGCAAGATCCCGCCCGGCGAGCTCGAGGACATGGTGCGGGGCCTGGTCGGCACGCCCGCACCCGAGCTGCTCGTCGGGCTCGAGGAGGGCGACGACGCGGCGGCGGTGCGCATCGACGGCGGCATGGCGGTGCTGGCGACCGCGGACTTCTTCACGCCGGTGGTCGACGACGCCTACGACTGGGGCCGCATCGCCGCGGCCAACGCGCTGTCCGACATCTACGCGATGGGCGGGCGGCCCGTGGTCGCGGTCAACCTGCTCGGGTGGCCGCGTGACACGCTGCCGGTCGAGCTCGCCCAGGAGGTCCTCCGCGGCGGGCTCGACGTGGCGCGCGAGGCCGGCTGCCCGGTCGCCGGGGGGCACAGCATCGACGACCCCGAGCCGAAGTACGGCATGGCGGTGACGGGGCTGGCGCCCGCTGACCGGTTGCTGCGCAACGACGCCGCCCGCGCCGGGCAGCCGCTCAGCCTCACCAAGCCGCTGGGCGTCGGCGTCCTCAACAACCGGCACAAGGCGACCGGCGAGGTCTTCCCGGAGGCGGTGGCCTCGATGGTGGCGCTCAACCGGGATGCGGCCGCCGCTGCCCTGGAGGCGGGCATCGAGGCGGCGACCGACGTCACCGGGTTCGGGCTCCTGGGCCACCTCTACAAGCTGGCCCGTGCGTCCGGCGTGACCGCGGTGGTGGACGCTGCCGCGGTGCCGTACCTCGCCGGTGCGAGGGAGTCGCTGGCGGAGGGCGTCGTGCCAGGGGGCAGCCGGCGCAACCTCGAGTGGGTGCGTCCGGACCTGTCGGCCGCAGCCGGCATCGACGAGTCGGAGCTCGTGCTCCTCGCCGACGCGCAGACCAGTGGTGGGCTGCTGCTTGCCGGCGAGGTGCCCGGCGCGCCAGTGGTGGGCCAGCTGGTCCCGCGCCGCGACACCGTGCTGGTCGTGCGATGACCGTCGCTATGCCGGGTCGCGCGGCGCCCGCCTACGAGCGAGTCCCGGGTCGGCCGGGTGCGCCCGCCAGCCGGGTGGACGAGCTGCTCGCGGAGGCACGTCGGGGCGTGAAGCGGTTGTCACCCCAGGAGGCGGCCGCCGAGGTCGCCGCCGGCGCGCTGCTGGTCGACACCCGGACGGAGCTGCAGCGTGCCGCACAGGGCGAGCTGCCCGGTGCCATTGTGGTCGACCGGACGGTGCTGGAGTGGCGGCTCGACCCGACCAGCCCGGACCGCATCCCCGAGGCGGGCGACCCGGACCTGCGCGTCGTCGTGGTGTGCCGGCAGGGCTACAGCTCCAGCCTGGCCGCGGCCTCCCTCCAGCGGCTCGGCCTGCACCGGGCCACCGACGTCATCGGCGGCGTCGAGGCCTGGGTGGCCGCCGCGCTGCCGGTCCACCGGGGACCAGCGGACGTGCGCCAGTAGGGCGCACCGACCAGCCCTCGAACCCGAAACCCCGGGACCTAGGACCTCACAGCGGAGCCATCTCATGCAAAACATGAGTTTGCGCCCCGGGGCAGCCGCGCCAACCCATGAATTTCAGGCGATGGCGGCCGGGGGCCGCCCGACGGGCGGGTCAGGGTCGCGCGGGGGCGGGGGCGGCCGCGA
>JAICSZ010000255.1 GCA_025936615.1 Pedococcus sp.
CAGCCCTGGGTCCAGGACCAGCCCCCCATCCGCGACCACTCCGAGTCGGGCACGGCCCCGACGGTGGCGTTGGCGCCGAAGCCCACTGCGGGCTCGTTGGTGGGGAAGCGCACGGCCGGCTCGGCGCCCCCGCGCGGCACCATCGTCGTCAACGCGTCCGTCGCCAGCAGGGCTGCGGCAGCCTTCACGGCGCTCTACGACCAGAAGTTCCGGATCCGGCAGATGCGGCCGATGGACTCGCGCTGGGGCCACAACCCCAAGGGACCCGGCGCGGACGACTACGCGGCGATGCGCGCGGACAACACCTCGGCGTTCAACTGCCGCTACGTCGGCGGGCAGGAGGCCTCGAAGGTCTACAGCAAGCACGCCTACGGCACCGCGATCGACGTCAACGACTTCGAGAACCCCTACGTCGCCGACAACGGCACCGTCTACCCCGGCACCTACTGGCTGCACCGCCGTGGCCCGGCGCCGGGTGTGTTCTCGAGCAGCGGCAGCGCGGCCGTCAGTGCGTTCACCAGCCAGGGGCTGAACTGGGGCGGCCTGTGGGCCAACCCCGACTTCCAGCACTTCCAGCGATGACCCGGCGGCTGCTCCCGGTCATCCTCGCGCTGCCGCTCGCCGCGGCCCTCGCCGCGTGCGGTGGTCCGCCCGCCGCCACGCCGACCAGTTCCGCCGCGTCATCGACGTCGACCACCTCCTCCTCGACGACCACCACGACGGTCCCCAGCACGAGCACCACCACCAAGCCGAAGCACAAGCCGGCGCCGAAGACCAGTGCGACGACCACGAAGCCGGCCGTGGAGCCCAGCCCCGAGCCGCCTGCGCCCAAGCTCCCCGCGCCCAAGCCAGCCGCCGCGACGTGCCGCGTGCCCAGTGGGGTGAGCGCGACCCAGGTGGTGCTGGTCAAGGCGTCGGGGGCCTCGGCCACCATCCGGGCCTGCCGGCGCTCGGGCGGACGCTACGTCGTGGACCTCGGCCCCTACTACGGCCACGTCGGCAAGAACGGCGTCAGCTGGTCCAAGCGCGAGGGCGACCTGAGGACACCGGCCGGGACCTTCCCGCTGCGCGGCGGGTTCGGCGTCAACGGCAACCCCGGGCTCCGCACCGGTTCGTGGTTCCGGGTCGACAGCAGCGACGTGTGGGTCGACGACAGCGGCTCCAGCCTCTACAACACCCACCAGCACAAGCCGGCGAACGGCCGCTGGGACAGCGCGGAACCACTGCTCCAGACGCCGGCGTACAACTACGCCCAGGTCATCGGCTACAACGAGGCCCGCACCCCCGGGAAGGGGTCGGCAATCTTCTTCCACGTCGACCTCGGCCACGGCACCGCCGGTTGCGTCTCGCTGCCCACGTCCGCCCTGCTCGCCGTGATGCGGTGGGAGCGGGTGGGCGCGGTCATGTCAATCTCCTGAGACCCGTCTGGCCCGCGCTTCGGGGAGTTGGCAGAGTAAAGACCATGACCGAAGTACGCACCGTGGCCCTCCTCACCGCCGGTGGGCTCGCCCCCTGCCTGTCCTCGGCCGTAGGCGGCCTGATCGAGCGCTACACCGAGGCGGCCCCCGACGTGCGAATCCTCGCCTACCGCAACGGGTATGCCGGACTGTTGACCGGCGACTCCGTCGAGGTCACGGATGACGTGCGGGCCAAGGCCCACCTGCTGCACCGCTTCGGGGGCAGCCCCATCGGCAACAGCCGGGTCAAGCTGACCAACGTGGCGGACTGCGTGGAGCGCGGCCTGGTCAAGGAGGGGCAGGACCCGTTGCAGGTGGCGGCCGAGCAGCTCGAGCGCGACGGCATCGACGTGCTGCACACGATCGGCGGCGACGACACCAACGGCACCGCGGGAGACCTCGCGGCCTACCTGCGCGAGCACGACTACGCCCTCACGGTGGTCGGGCTGCCCAAGACGATCGACAACGACGTCATCCCGATCCGTCAGTCGCTCGGGGCGTGGACCGCAGCCGAGCAGGGCGCGATCTACGCCCGCAACATCATCGCCGAGCACTCGTCGAACCCCCGCATGCTCATCGTCCACGAGGTGATGGGGCGCAACTGCGGGTGGCTCACCGCCGCAACGGCCCTCGAGCACCACCACTGGGTCCAGGGGGCCGAGTTCGCGGACTGGCTGGAGAACTCACCGCAGCGCTGGGACGTGCACGCCATCTTCGTGCCGGAGCGTCCGTTCGACATCGCCGAGGAGGCCAAGCGGCTGCGGGCGGTCATGGACGAGCTCGACGGCGTCAACCTGTTCATCTCCGAAGGGGCCGGGGTGGCCGAGATCGTCGAGTCCATGGAGGCGGCGGGCCAGGAGGTGCCGCGAGACCCCTTCGGGCACGTCCAGCTCGACAAGGTCAACCCGGGGCAGTGGTTCGCGAAGCAGTTCGCCGAGCAGCTGGGTGCGGACAAGGTGCTGGTCCAGAAGAGCGGCTACTTCTCGAGGTCGGCCGCGGCCAACGACGCCGACCTCGAGCTGATCGCCCGGTGCACGAGGTATGCCGTGGACGCGGCGCTGCGGGGCGAGTCCGGTGTCGTGGGTCAGGACGAGGAGCGGGCCGACGAGCTGCGCGCCATCGAGTTCGAGCGGATCAAGGGCGGCAAGGCGTTCGACGTCTCGCAGGAGTGGTTCACCGGGCTGCTCGCCGACATCGGCCAGGGCTAGGGCCGCCCCGAGTGTGCGCTCGCGGACATAGCCGACGATTGCACCCAAACGACGCGGCTGTGCCCGCTTGACCGCACTGGATCCCTGTTGTCCCCTGTCGCACCGGTTGGGTCGCGAGTACCGTGAAATTCGGCGGTCCGCAGTGGGCCGCTGAGGCGTTTTTGGGCATGTAACTGGCCGGGGCATCAGTGCGCACCTACCCGTACGCGTTCCACATCGCCCTCGACGGCAACGGACTCAACGGGCTCGAGGGTCGGGCGGGCGTGTGCCTGTTCCGCTACGACCCGGTCACCGGTGACCACGCGTACAAGGTCACCTACTACCCGGGCGCATCGGGCGGCCACGCCCCGAACGTCGACCCGAGCCGGCGCGTCGGCTTCCTCGGCAACACCGGCCAGCACCTGCTGTTCTACGACCTGGCCACGCTGGAGGAGGCGGACCGGGTCTCGACGCTGCGGTTCGAGATCCCCGACACCACGATCAAGGGCAGCACGCACCTGGTCTGGCTCGACGACACCCAGTTCGTCACCTCCATCGGTGAGCACCTGTGGCGGTTCGACGTCAACCGCCTGACCAAGGCCGAGCAGGTCGCCCCGCACGCGCTCAAGGTGCCCCATGCGATGAAGCGCACCGCCTCCGGCCGCTACATCGTCTACGGTGGCATGGACCACCCCACCCGTGGCGAGGCGAAGGAGGTCGGGATCCTCGACACCGTGACCGGCGAGGTCCGGCGGGTGGCGCTGCCCACGACGTGCTGGCACGTCGTGTGCCACCCGGTGCTCGACGTCTTCTATGCCCTGTCCTTCCGCGTCCATCCGGCGGACCGCAGCGACTACGAGCACTGGGGCATGGCCTGGCTGCGGCAGTACGCCTTCGAGATCGACGCGGAGGACGGCAGGGTGGTGCGGCACTGGGCGGCCGACCGCGACCTGCCCGCACACATCAACTCCGACGTGACCATCTCCGACTCCGAGCTGATCTTCTGCACCGGCGGCAGCCACACCGTCGTCTTCGTCGACCTGCTGACCCTCAGTCGGCACCGGCTCATCGACGAGCACCCCGGTGCGCTGGAGAGCCTGGCGCTGACGAGGCAGAGCGCCGCCACGTTCACCGAGGCCCTCATGCGCGGCAACGTGTTCGGCAACTCCCACCTCTACGCCGAGTCTTTGCGGGTCAGCCGCGGCGCGCTCGTCGACGGCATCTACGCGTGCCAGCTCTCCGCCGACCAGAGCCTGCTGTTCACGGCGAACCGCGGCCAGAACCACATCACGGTCTACGACTACCCCTCGCTGGAGGTGCGCGACCGCGTCCTGATGCCCGAGCTCCAGGAGTTCGAACCGCGGCTCGGCGCGTTCGGTGACCCGCGGCTCGGCTTCCACCACTCCTACCTCGTCAGCCCGCAACCCACCAGCCCGGCAGGAGCACCCTGATGGCCGACGTCACCATCGACAGCACCGTCTTCGGCGGCAACACCTTAAGCTCGGACGTCACGGCAGACGTCACGTCGGCTGTGACGTCCGAGCTGAAGGTGTTGCCGCCGAAAACGGTGCTGTCGATGGTGACATCGGCCATCAGGGTGCTCCTGCCGGGCTGGTGGGTTGCGGGCTGACTAGGTAGGAGTGATGGAAGCCGAGTCG
>JAICSZ010000302.1 GCA_025936615.1 Pedococcus sp.
AGGTGAACAGGTCGGGTGCCCCCGCGGCATACCCGGCATCTCCCTCGAGCCCGAACCAGCCGGCGCGGCTGCACCGGAAGCCGGTCATGACCTCGTCGGACACGAGCAGCGCACCGTGCGCGGCGGTGATGCGGCGCAGCCCCTCGGTGAACCCGGGGGCGGGGGGCACGACGCCCATGTTTCCCGCGGCGGCCTCGGTGATCACGGCCGCGATGTCCGCGCCCCGCGCGGCGAACGCCTCCTCGACGGCGGCGAGGTCGTTGTAGGGCAGCACGATCGTCTCGGCCGCCATCTCCTTGGGCACCCCCGCCGAGTCGGGCAGCGCGAAGGTGGCGACACCGGACCCGGCAGCGGCGAGCAGCGAGTCGACGTGGCCGTGGTAGCAGCCGGCGAACTTCACGACCAGCGAGCGACCGGTGAACCCGCGCGCGAGGCGGATCGCGCTCATCGTCGCCTCGGTGCCCGAGGAGACGAGCCGCACCTGCTCGACGGGCTCGACGCGCGCGACGATCTCCTCTGCGAGGGCGACCTCGTTCTCGCTCGGCGTTCCGTAGGAGAAGCCCTTTGCAGCCGCCTGGTGGACGGCTTGGAGGACGGCGGGGTGGGCGTGACCGAGGATCAACGGCCCCCACGAGCAGACCAGGTCGACGTACTCCCGGCCGTCGGCATCGGTCAGGTAGGGGCCGCGCCCCGAGACCATGAAGCGGGGCGTCCCACCCACCGCGCCGAAGGCACGGACGGGCGAGTTCACGCCACCGGGCGTCACCGCGAGCGCCCGCTCGAGCAGGGCCCGCGACGCCGGGGCGTCGTCGAGAGGAGCCGCGGGGTCGGTCATGCCCCCGATTGTCTCAGCCGGCTCGGGCGTCGCGTGCCCCGGCCTCGGCTCGCGCGGAGGCCTCCTCGTGCTCGGCGGCCTCCTGGGCCACGGCGGGGTGGACCGGCCCGCCGACCGGCGCGAGCGCGGAACGGATCGCGGTCATCGCCTCGCCGAGGTTGAGCAGCATCTGCGGGGTCATCGTGTCGAGTACGGCGCGGCGGACGCTGGCCACGTGGACCCTGGCCACCTCCTGCACGGCGTCCCACCCGCTCGCGGTGAGGACGAGCTCGACGCCCCGCCGGTCCTCCAGGCACGACTCGCGCCGCACCCAGCCGCGCCGCTCCAGTCGGCTGGCCGTGTGCGTCAGCCTGCTGCGGGACTGCACGACCAGGTCGGCGAGGGCCGACATGCGCAGTCGTCGGCCCGGCGCCTCGGAGAGCATCGAGATGATCTCGTACTCGGTCAGCTGCACGCCGTGGGACTGCAGGTCGCGGTCGAGGGCCTCCTCGACGAGGCGGGTGCCACGCAGGTAGGCGCGCCAGGCCTGCTGCTCGTCGTCGCTGAGCCACTGCGGCTCGGCGGTTGGGCTGCTCATGGGTGAGAAGTATGTCACTCGACCAGTGTAGTTGAAATATCAACGAGGGCTGCTATGTTGGAAGGGACGAACCAGCCGGGAACGACCCGGCGGCCCCAACCCACAGGAGACCCCCACCATGGCAAGCATCCACGACCTTCCCGCCGGCACCTGGACCGTCGACCCCTCGCACAGCGAGCTCGGCTTCGTCGCGCGACACCTGATGGTCACCAAGGTCCGCGGACAGTTCAAGGAGTTCGAGGGCAGCGTCAAGGTCGGCGACGACATCACCGACTCGCAGGTCACGGCCGTGGCCCAGCTCGGCTCGGTCGACACCGGCTCCGCCGACCGCGACACCCACCTGCGCAGCGCCGACTTCTTCGACGTGGAGAACAACCCGACCATGTCCTTCACCTCCACCGAGGTCACCGAGGACAGCCTCAAGGGCGACCTGACCATCAAGGGCGTCACCAGGCCGGTCGTGTTCGAGCTGGACTTCTCCGGCCTGGCCACCGACCCCTGGGGCAACCAGAAGGCCGGCTTCGAGGCCGAGACCGAGATCAACCGCAAGGACTTCGGCCTGGAGTGGAACGTCGCGCTCGAGGGCGGCGGCGTGCTCGTGTCCGAGAAGATCAAGATCAACCTCGACATCCAGCTCACCAAGGCGGCCTGACCCTCGCCTGACGAGCCAGCGAAACGGCGGTTGCGTCGCGGAAACGGGAGTCCCAGCACCCGGTTCAGTGGCGCAACCGCCGTTTTGTCGTCTCGGGGGCGCTCAGTTTGTCGCGTGGGGCGCCCATTTTGTCGTCGGGGGGCGCTCAGTCCGCGTTGACGTAGCGGGCCCCACGCATCAGGGACGCCACCGCCCCGACGAGGGACATCGCGATGGCGGCCACGAAGACGATCACCAGGCCGTGGTGGAACGGCCCGGAGATCAGGGACGGGAAGTAGCCCTTGCTGGTGAGCGTCGCCAGGTCCGCGCCACGCAGCTGCGAGCTCGGCACCGACCCCAGCAGCGTCCCGATCGGGTTGTAGCCGAGGAAGGCGGCGAACAGGCTGGCGACCGGCGGGGCGTTGCCCACGCCCGTCGCGACGCCGGCCGGCACGCCGTGCTGCTCCAGTCCGGCGGTGAGCGTCTGCGGCAGGGTGGCGGCGAGGCCGATGATCATCATCGAGAAGAAGATGCCGATCGACAGTGACGACCCGGCGTTGAAGAAGGTGCCCCGCATGCCCGACGCGGCACCCCGCCTCGAGGCCGGCACGCTGTTCATGATCGCGGTGGTGTTGGGCGCGGAGAACATTCCCGAGCCGATCCCGTTGACCACGAGCAGCGCCGCGAAGGCGCCGTAGGAGAAGTCGGTCGGCAGCAGCATCAGGCCGAACAGGCTCAGGGCAACCACCACCAGCCCTCCGGTGGCGAAGAACCGCGCGCCGAACTGGTCCGACAGGTACCCGCACAGCGGCCCCGCGACCAGGAACGACACCGTGAGCGGCAGGAGGAAGATCCCGGCCCACAACGGGGTCTGGGCGAAGGAGTACCCGTGCAGTGGCAGCCAGATGCCCTGCAGCCAGATGATCAGCATGAACTGCAGGCCGCCGCGCCCCATCGACGCGAGCAGCCCGGCCAGGTTGCCGGCACTGAACGGCCGGATCCGGAACAGCGCCATCTCGAACATCGGCTCGGCGATGCGGGTCTCGACGACGCAGAAGACCACCAGCAGCACGGTGCCGGAGACCAGCCCGGCCAGCACCAGGGGGCTGGTCCAGCCCATGGTGTGTGAGCCGTATGGCTGGATGCCGTAGGTGATCGCGGCGAGCAGGACGGTGAGCCCGACCGCGAACAGCGCGTTGCCCCACCAGTCCACGTGCGCCCTGCCGCGGACGGCCGTCTCGCGCAGGCTCCGGTAGGACCACACCGTGCCGAGCAGCCCCAGCGGGACCGACACGCCGAACACCAGCCGCCAGTCGACCGGGGCCAGCACCCCGCCCAGGATGAGCCCGATGAACGACCCGCCGATCGCGGCGACCTGGTTGATCCCGAGGGCGAACCCACGACGGTCCGCCGGGAAGGCGTCGGTGAGGATCGCGGTGGAGTTCGCGAAGAGCATGGAGGCCCCGACTCCCTGGACCACTCGCCACAGGATGAGCCACATCGCGCCGGCGCCGCCGGAGTACGGGTCGACCACCAGGGCCACCGAGCTCGCGGTGAACACGACGAAGCCGAGGTTGTAGATCCGGACCCGGCCGTACATGTCCCCCAGCCTTCCCAGCGTCACCACGAGCACTGCGGTGACCACGAGGAAACCCATGAGCATCCACAGCAGGTAGCCCACGTTGCCCGGCTCGAGCGGGTTGAGCCCGATACCGCGGAAGATGTCGGGCAGGCTGATGATGACGATCGAGGAGTTGACCGTGGCCATCAGCACGCCGAGCGTGGTGTTGG
>JAICSZ010000174.1 GCA_025936615.1 Pedococcus sp.
CAGCTCGATAGCGGTGACCCCGAGGTCGGTCAGGTGCTGGATCACGCTGGGGTGGCCGAGGGCGGCGTAGGTGCCGCGGATGTCGTCCGGCACGCCGGGGTGCGTCATGGTGAGGCCCTTGACGTGGGCCTCGTAGATCACCGTCTCGTGGTACTCGTGGCGCGGCAGCCGGTCCTGGCCCCAGTCGAAGAACGGGTTGATGACGACGGAGTACATCGTGTGGCCGAGGCTGTCGTCGACGTTCGCCTTGGTCGGCTCGTCGCTGGGGTTGGTGAAGTCGTAGGAGAACAGCGACTGGTCGCCGTCTGCCATGCCGTCGACCGCCTTGGCATACGGGTCGAGCAGCAGCTTGGTGGGGTTGCAGCGCTGGCCCTGGGCTGGGTCGTAGGGGCCGTTCACGCGATAGCCGTACCGCTGCCCCGGCTGGACCCCGGGCAGGTACCCGTGCCAGACGAAGCCATCCACCTCGGTCAGCTCGAGGCGGGTCTCGCCGCCCTCGTCGTCGACGAGGCACAGCTCCACCCCGGTCGCGACCTCGGAGAAGAGCGCGAAGTTGACGCCGGTGCCGTCGAACGTGGCACCGAGGGGGTAGGGGTTGCCTGGCCAGATCTCCATCGTGACGAACCCTAGTCGTGCGCGCCGGGGGTACCGAACTGGACGCCCGTGGAACGGTAAGCGGCCGCTTAGTTAGACTGCCCGGCACAGCTGCGCCGACAGGGCGCCGTCACGACCACGGAGGTTTTCATGAGCACCCAGCGCGTAGCGATCGTGACCGGGGCGGCTCGCGGCATCGGCGCCGCCACGGCCAAGCGGCTGGCTGCCGACGGCCGGGCGGTCGGCGTGCTGGACCTGGACGAGTCGGCCTGTGCCGACACGGTCCGCGCCATCACCGAGGCCGGCGGGCGCGCCATCGCGGTCGGTGTCGACGTCGCCAGGGCTGACCGGGTGGAGGCCGCGGTCAAGCAGGTGGCCGATGACCTCGGGGCGCCCACCATCCTGGTCAACAACGCCGGCATCACCCGCGACAACCTGCTGTTCAAGATGACCGAGGAGGACTGGGACGCGGTCATCGGGGTGCACCTGCGTGGGTCGTTCCTCATGACTCGGGCGATGCAGGGCTTCATGACCCAGGAGAGGTTCGGCCGCATCGTCAACCTCTCCTCGACCTCCGCGCAGGGCAACCGTGGCCAGGTCAACTACTCCGCCGCCAAGGCCGGCCTCCAGGGCTTCACCAAGACGCTGGCGATCGAGCTGGGCAAGTTCGGCGTCACGGCCAACGCCGTCGCCCCCGGCTTCATCCAGACCGAGATGACCAAGGCAACGGCCGAGAGGCTCGGCGTCTCCTTCGAGGACTTCATCGCCCACTCCGCCGCCGAGATCCCCGTGCAGCGGGTCGGCCAACCGGAGGACATCGCCGCCACGATCGGGTTCCTCACCTCCGACGAGGCCGGGTTCGTGTCGGGCCAGGTCATCTACGTGGCGGGCGGCCCGCAGGACTGAGCGCCACCATCGGCAGCTCCTCGACCATCCTCCGCCGCGCCTGCGGAGAGCCGTCGTAGCGCCAGCCCAGTAGCGCCGTGAGCGTCCAGCGCACCCCCGGCGCCACCACCCAGTTGCGCCGCTCGTAGGCGGCATAGACCTCCTCCGCCTCGTCCAAGGACACGTCCCGGTATGCCGCGGGGCTGGGTCCGTGCCCGAAGTCCACCCAGACGGGCCCACCGCCGCGAACGTTGCGCAGCCAGTCGGCCTGTTGGCCGAATCCGCAGATGACGGTCGCCTCACCGCTGCGGCGGTCGTAGCGGACGACCTCGAGCACGACCTCGTGGCGGCGGCCCGTGCGCCGGCCGGTGTGCGTCAGCTGGAGGAAGCGGTGACCGAGGAGCCTGCCGAACCCGTTGGCGTACAACGAGTTCGGGACCCGGAAGGCTGTCTTGAGCCAGCCGGGCAGGTCTGCGCTGGGGGAAGCGGCCACGCCCGACGGTAACCCGGCACCACACGAGTGGCCATTACTTGACGGGTTGGTTAATTAACCGCTACGTTAAGTGTCATGGAGCACGACCGGCTCAGCACCACGTTCGCCGCCCTCGCCGACCCGACCCGACGCGCGATCCTCGAGCGTCTCGCCGAGGGCGACGCCACCGTCGGTGAGCTGGCCGAGCCGTTCGCCATGAGCCTGCCGGCGATCTCGAAGCACTTGTCGGTGCTCGAGCGCGCCGGGCTGGTCAGCAAGGAGCGGGACGGGGTGCGGCGGAACTGCCGCATCACCGCGACGCCCCTGAAGTCCGCGACGTCCTGGCTCGAGGAGTACCGCCGCCACTGGGAGGCCAACCTCGACTCCCTCGACGCCTACCTCACCCGCATCCAGCACGACCCGAAGGAAGACCCGTCATGACCACGAACACACAGCGCGCCACTGTCAGCACCCAGGGCGCCGATATCGTCATCACCCGCCAGTTCAGCGCACCCGCCCAGCTCGTCTACGACGTGATGACCACGGCAGAGCACGTGCGGCAGTGGTGGGGCGCCGGCTACGGCACCATGACCGCCTGCGAGATCGACCTCCGGGTCGGCGGCCGCTGGCACTTCGCCCAGACCACGGCCGACGGCCAGGAGGTCTCGTTCTCCGGCGAGTACCTCGAGCTCGACCCGCCCGGCCACATGGTGCACACCGAGAAGTTCGACAACATGCCCGAGAGCGAGCCTGCGACGATCGTCACCACGCTGACCGAGGAGGACGGCGTGACCACGCTGCTGGCGGTCTGCACGTACGACTCTCCCGAGACCGTCGAGATGGTCGTCGGCTCCGGCATGGAGGGCGGCCTGCAGTCGTCCTATGACGCCATCGACGACCTGCTCGCCCGCCTCCTGTCGGCCTGACCCCCGAGCTTTGGGGGTCAGAGGGTGAGCCATGAGCCACCCCTGGACCCCAAGCCAGGCACGGGCACGTATGCCGGGCGGCTCAGTCGGTGCCCATGGTGACCGCGGGCAGGGCCGCGGCCATCCTGCGCATCCCGGCCAGCCACCGGTCGGGGTCCGCAGCGCGGTGCGCGTACATCTGCGCCACCTCAGGGTGCGGAAGCACCAGGAACCGGCCCTGCGCCATCGCCTCGAACAGGTCCGTAGCGACCTGCTCCGGAGAAACCGCACCCGGCTCCAGGAGCGCCCGCCCAGCGGCACCCGAGTTCCGCAGCATGTCGGTCCTCACGCCCTGCGGGCAGACGGCATGGACACGAATGCCCCTGTCCCCGTAAGTCATTGACAACCACTCGGCGAACGCCAGCGCACCGTGCTTGGTCACTGCGTATGGCGCCGCGCCCGGGATGGAGAGCAGCCCGGCGGCACTGACCGTGGCCACGAACGTCCCGCTCCCCCGCTCGAGCCACTCCGGCACGAGCAATCGGGCGGCTCGCACGTGGGCCATGACGTTGACGTTCCAGGACACCTCCCACGCCGACTCCGCGACCGCCTCGCTGCCACCACGGGCGACGCCTGCGTTGGCGCAGTAGACGTCGACCGCCCCGAGATGGTCCCGTGCGGCTGCGACGAGCGCCTCCACGCCCGCCTCGGACGAGGCGTCACCGGGCACGGCAAGGCCACCCACGGCCTCCGCGGTCGTCGTCAGCGCATCGACGTCGAGGTCGTTCAGCACCACGCGCGCGCCCGTATCGGCGAACGCCCGGGCGTAGGCCGCGCCGATCCCGCGCGCGGCCCCGGTCACGACCACGCCGCGGCCGGCGAGGTCGAGGCTCACAGGTTGCTGCCGAGCGTGACGCCGCCGTCGACGACGAGCGTCTGGCCGGTCACCCATGCCGCATCGGCGGAAAGCAGGAAGGACACCGCCCCCGCCACGTCCTGGGGTGCACCGAGCCGCTTCATCGGGTAGGCGGCGGCCACCTGCTCCTCCCGGCCCTCGTAGAGCGCGGTCGCGAACTGGGTCTTCACGATCGCCGGCGCGACTGCGTTGACCCGCAGCTGCGGGCCGAGCTGGAAGGCCAGCTCCGTGGTGAGGTGGATCAGCGCTGCCTTGCTCACGGCGTACCAGCCGATGGTGCCCGTGGCCCCGAGGCCGGCGATGGAGGCGACGTTCACCACAGCCCCTTGGTGCGCCTCACCGCCGAGGCCGGCTGCCACCGCCTTCCTCGTCCAGGAGAACGCCGCCAGCACGTTGACCTCGAAGATCTTGCGCGCCGCATCCAGAGGTGCCTCGAGCATCGGGCCGTAGACCGGGTTGATGCCGGTGTTGTTCACCAGGTAGTCGAGGCCGCCGAAGGTCTCCCTCGCCGCTGCCACGACCTCGTCCTGGTGGTCCTCGTCGGCGGCGTTGCCGCTGACCCCCAGCGCCTTCGAGGGGCCGCCGAGGTGCTCGACTGCGGCGGCCAGTGCCTCCGCCCTACGGGCGGTGAGGACGACCCGAGCCCCCTCGGCGACCAGCTTCTCGGCGATACCGAGGCCGATGCCGCGCGAGGCCCCGGTGATGATGGCGACGGCGCCGTCGTGGGATCCCATGTCGGCCTCAGAGCCCGAGGTCGCGGCCGATGAGCTCCTTCATGATCTCGTTCGACCCGGCCCAGATCTTCGAGACGCGGGCGTCACGCCACGCGCGGGCGACGCGGTACTCGTTCATGAAGCCGTAGCCGCCGTAGAGCTGGACGCACTCGTCGAGGACGTCGTTCTGGACCTGGGCGGAGAACCACTTGGCCTTGGCGGCGTCGACCGGCGTCAGGGCGCCCTCGGAGTGCGCGATGACGCAGTCGTCGACGTAGGCCTGGGTCACCTCGAGCCGGGTCACTAGCTCGGCGATCTTGAACTTGTTGTGCTGGAACGACCCGACCGACTGCCCGAACGCCTTGCGCTCCTTGGTGTACTCGATCGTCTCGCGCAGGATCTGGAAGGCGTGCGCAGTGTTGGCGACGGCGGCGCCGATCCGCTCCTGCGGCAGGCGCTGCATCATCGCGATGAAGCCCATGCCCTCCTCGCCGAGCCGGTTGGCGCCGGGCACCCGGACGTCCTCGAAGAACAGCTCTGCGGTGTCGGACTCCTCCTGGCCGACCTTGTCGAGCTTGCGGCCACGGGAGAAGCCCTCCATGCCGTCCTCGACCATGAACAAGGTGATGCCCTTGGCGCCCTTGGAGGGGTCGGTGCGGGCCGCGACGATGACGAGGTCGGCCTGGAAGCCGTTGGTGATGAACGTCTTCGAGCCGTTGAGCAGCCAGTCACCCGACTCGTCCGAGGCGCGCACGGCGGTCGTCTTGAGCGCGGCGAGGTCGGACCCACCGGACGGCTCGGTCATGGCGATCGCGCAGATCTTGTCGCCGTTGGCCATCGCCGGGAGCCA
>JAICSZ010000186.1 GCA_025936615.1 Pedococcus sp.
AGCCCTGCCCGTCGTGCTGGACGTCGACACCGGTGTCGACGACGCCTGCGCGCTGCTCCTCGCGGCGCTTCACCCGGCGCTCGACCTGCGCGCCGTCACCTGCGTCGGCGGCAACGCTGCGGTCGGCGCCGTCGTCGCCAACACGCTGACCGTCCTGGACGCCGCCGACCGCACCGACGTGGTGGTGGCCCGCGGCGCCGAGCGACCACTCCTCGAGGACCCCAGCGACGCGCGCCACGTGCATGGCCTGGACGGCATGGGCGACCTCGACTGGGCGAAGTCGCAGCGCGCGCCCGATCCCCGCCACGCGGTCGAGCTGCTGCGCGACGTGCTCCTGGACGCCGCGGCACGCGGCACCGAGGACCGGCTGGTGACCCTCGTCCCCCTCGGCCCGCTCACCAACGTCGCCCTGTTGATGCGCACCTACCCGCGCGCGGCGAAGGGCCTGCGCGAGATCGTCTTCATGGGCGGGGCCGCGCAGACCGGCAACGCCACCGCCTCCGCGGAGTTCAACGTCTTCCACGACCCGGAGGCCGCGGCCGTGGTGCTCGACGCGGCCGTCGACCTCGGGGTCCCGGTCACGATGTACGGCCTGGACGTCTTCTACGAGCCGCGCGTCACCCTGGAGACCGCCCGCAAGCTCGTCAGCGCCGGCGGGCACCGGGCGTGCGAGCTCGCCGGGCGGCTGCTCGAGTTCCAGTGCAACCGCTTCGGTGCCGAGAGCGCGACCATCGGCGACGCAGGGGCAGTCTGCTCGGTGATCGAGCCCGGCGGGGTGCGAAGGCAGCGGCTGCCCGTCCGGGTGGAGCTGGCCGGCACGTGGTCGCGCGGGCGCACCATCGTCGACCTGCGCGACTGGGACGGCAGCCTCGCACACGACCCGCACGGCCAGGCGAGGTCCCAGGTCGACGTGTGCCTCGAGGTCGACGGGCAGCGCTACGCCACGCTCTGGCTCGACACGGTCAGCGGCGGGATGCGCTGATGGGCCGCGTCGTCGTGCTCGGCTCGCTCAACGTCGACCTCGTCGCGGTGGTCGGGCGCCAACCTCGGCCGGGCGAGACCGTGCTGGCCCAGGAGGACCTGCGCCGCTACGCGGGCGGCAAGGGCGCCAACCAGGCGGTCGCGGCCGCCGAGGCAGGCGCCCAGGTCGCCATGGTCGGGGCGGTGGGTGACGACGACGCCGGCCGCGCATACCTCGTGCGGCTGGAGGGGCGCGGCATCGACGTCTCGCGGGTGCAGGTGGTGCCGGGGCAGCCGACCGGCCAGGCGTGGATCACCGTGTCGGACACGGACGCCGAGAACATGATCGTCGTCGTCCCCGGCGCCAACGCGCACCTGGACGACCTCGATGTGGAGCTGGCGGACGGAGATGTGCTGTTGGCGCAGCTCGAGGTGCCGATGGCGGTCGTCGCGGCGGCCGCCTCACGCGCGCACGCGGCCGGTGCCCGCGTGGTCCTCAACGCCGCACCGTATGCCGCCCTGCCGCCCGACCTTGCGGCCGTCGCCGACCCGGTGGTGGTCAACGAGCACGAGGCGCTGGTGCTCGCGGACTCCGGGGTGGTGCCGCGCTCGCTGCTGGTGACCTTCGGGGGCGCCGGGTGCAGCTGGGACGGCGAGGAGCTCGAGGGCACACCGGTGCCCGAGGACGAGCTCGTGGACTCCACGGGTGCGGGTGACGCGTTCTGTGGCGCCCTCGCCGCGGCGCTGGCCGCGGGGGCTGGCAGGGAGGACGCCGTTGCCGCCGCCAGCGCGGCGGGGGCGGCAGCGGTCCGGCGCCTGGGTGCACAGCCCGGTCCCGAGCTGTAGGGCGAGCACCGCCATCGGGCGGCGGGGTGGCGCGTCAGTGCACGGAGACGTGCACGTGGTCGTAGTGGTTCGCGGTGATGCTGCCGCGGTCGGCCATGCCTTGCCAGGTCCCGCTGCTGGGGTACCAGATGCGCTGGCGCCAGATGATGTACTTCACGTCCAGCTCGGCGGCGTGCGCCATGACGTAGGAAGCCACCGCGTCGCCCTGGGCGCGTGAGGAGATCATCGTGTCCACGGCGTTGCCGCTTCCGTGGTCCATGTCGCCGGGCCGGTACCCCCCGAAGGAGTGGATCTGCGGGAAGTGGTCGCGGATGGCGTTGAGCACGACCAGGCCGCGCTGGGTGAGGCCGAGCTCGTTGCGCAGGCCGGTGCGCCTGATGCCCCGCGAGGCGGCCTTCGCCTGCCGGTCGGTGGCCCGGGCGGGGGTGGCCGTGTCCCTGGCCTTCGCGGAGAAGCCGATCACCCCGAACTGCGGCGACACCGCCGGCCCGGTGACGGATGCCGCCGAGACCCCGCGGGGGGTCTGGGCGGTGGTCTCCGAGGTGAGCTGCAGGCCCGGAAGTGCCGGGAGGGCGTATGCCGTGGCGAGCCCCAGCGCGGACGCGGCCAGCCCGATCGCCTTGACCCCGTTGCCGAAGGTGACGTGCGGCGTCAGCGCGGCGCGCAGCGGGTGGGCGGAGCGCAGCTGGCGGTGTCGTCCGGGCTGCCGGTGGCGTCCGGTGTGGCGGTGGGGGCGGGGCATGCAGGTTCCTGGCAAGGGGGCGGGGGCCGTCGGCCACGGTAGCGGGTGATGCCTGGAGGTCACAAACAGGTCACGGCATGTCGGGTCGAGACGTCAGGCAGCCTGCACCACGAGGGCCACCTGGTTGCTGCGGACCCGGGTGAGGACGACCGTCGCCTCGCTCGTCCCCTTCGGGGGCAGCCGGAGCTGGCGGCGCAGCAGGTCGGCGTCCACCGAGACGCCGCGCTTCTTCACGGTCAGCCGGTCGATGCCGTGGTCGCGGATCCAGCCACGAAGCGCCTTCACGTTGAACGGCATCGCCTCCACGACGGCATACCGCTTGGCGTAGGGAACGTCCACGCACGTCGAGGACCCCACGTAGCCCACGCCGGCGTCCAGCTCGGCCCCGTCGGTCGCGGCGGTCAGAGCCGAGACGAGGCCGGCGCGCAGCACCGCACGGTCGGGCTCGTAGAGCCACGACCCCAGGTCGGCGAGGTTGAGCAGGGTGGGCGCGCTGGCCTCGCCGTCGGCCTCGCTGACCGTCACGCTGGGTCCGCCGCGCCGCAGGACCGCGGCGGTGCGGCCCCTCGTCCGCACGAGCGGGCCCCACCACACGGCGCACTCCACGACCTCCCCCTCCCACGAGGTCCACTGCGCCTCGGCCCCGGTCGGCAGCGCCGCGTGGGGAAAGGCCGGGCTGAGCTTTGCTCCCGTGGCCGGCAGTGCGCGGGCCACGGACTGCACCGTGTCCCAGGAGGGTGAGACCTCCTCGAGGCGGAAGACGCGGCGAGTGCGGCCGGCCGCGTCGGCGACACCCGGCACCCGTCGAGCTGGGTCGAGCCAGGCGCCCACCCCGCGACGGCCCTCGCCGGCCGGCGGCGTGAACTCCTCCGCGCGGCCGTGGACGGCACCGGACTCGGGCCAGTGGCGCAGGTTCACCGCTGCGAGTGCGGCGGTGACCTCGTCGGCGTCGACGGCTCGCACCCGCAGGTCCAGACCGGCCAGGGCCATCGCGTCGGCTCCGATCCCGCAGCCGAGGTCGTGCACCGTGTGGATCCCGGCGGCGCGGAAGCGCTGGGCGTGCTGCGCGCCCACCTGGAGCCGGGTGGCCTGCTCGAGGCCGTCGCTGGTGAAGACCATGCCCCGGGCGAACTCGCCGAACTTGTCGAACGCCCTCGCCCGCAGCCGCGACTGGTTGAGGGCGGCTGCGACGAGGTCGGGGTCGAAACCGGCGGACCGGAGCTGTCGCTGCAGGCTGAGCGCGGTGTGCTCGTCGTACGGCGGGAGAGACTGCAGGAGCCCCCAGCCCTCGCCCGTCGTCAGCTGGCGCAGCAGGGCGAGGTCCATGCCCGGGATTGTCCCCTACCGCCGCTCGCCAGTCTTTGAGGGGTTTGACGCACCAGGACCCGCCAAACCCCTCAAAGACTCGCGGCAGCGGGCGCGGGTCGGCTCCACTCGTACGGGGTCGTGGTGGTCACCTTCACCAGCCCGGAGCGCTCGAGGATCGGCCGGCTGAATTCGGTGGAGTCGCTGTTGATGTAGCGCTTGCCGTGCGCGATGGCCGAGCGCGCCCGCGCGGCGGTGAGCGCCCGGTAGATGCCACGACCGCGCCACTGCGGCCGGGTCGCGCCGCCCCAGATGCCTGCGAACTCGGTGCCCTCGACGGGCTCCAGCCTGCCTGCGCTCACGACCTCGCCGTCGGCCTCGGCCACCCAGAGCTCCATGTCGTCGCGGCTGCGCAGCCGGTGCAGGACCTGCTGGACGATCTCCTCCGCATGCCCGGGGTCGTCGCCGAACACCTCGGCCTGCATCGCCATCATCCGGCGGGCGTCGTCCTCGTCGGTGACCTGCCTCACCACCACACCGGCGGGCAGGTCGACGTCGACCGCGAGCAGCCGAGCCTCGCCGATCATGACCGACTCGGGTTCGTCCGGGACGAACCCGTGTGCCACGAGGGCGTCGTGCAGCCCCGGCGCCCGGTCGTGGCCCCGGGTCTTCCACTCGACCCTGACGATCTCCGGCATCGCCTCGTAGTGCGTGAGCGCCTGCCCGACGAGCTGGCGGACCGACTTCTCGTAGGCGCGGCGCCCGTCGACGTCGAGGTGCTTGTAGGTGATGAAGCCCCGCCCGCCCAGGTAGGACGCGAGCACCAGCGGGCCCAACCGCGGGGTGGTCAGTGCCGAGGAGAGCTCCTCACGCAGCTGGGTGTCATAGGCGTGCAGGAGGTCGGCGGGGTCGCTGCCGGGGGAGTCGGTCACGGCGCCGACCCTCGCGCAGCGAGCCGCCTGCCACAACTGGTTTTGCCCGGGTCGTCACTGGCCCCCGTCCGCCCTCGGCGAACGGCCGGCGAACTTCTGGCACTCGAGTTGACCGAGTGCTAACGACGGTCATAGATTTGCGTTGGCACTCCGGTTCGCCGAGTGCTAACGCAGCAGCAGGCCGACCCCCGCGACGGCGACCTCGTGCTGCGGAAGCTTGAACCAGCATTGTTCACTGTCCACTCCGACATTCCCGAAGGGGAGGTCACCATCGTGTCGGTTTCCATCAAGCCGCTCGAAGACCGCATCGTCGTCAAGTCCGTCGAGGCCGAGCAGACCACCGCATCCGGCCTCGTCATC
>JAICSZ010000386.1 GCA_025936615.1 Pedococcus sp.
CGCGAGTACGTCGACGGCCGCGGCGTGCCGGTGCTGCTGGCGGTGGAGCAGGACGCGAGCGGCACGGCCTGGGACCTCGCGAAGTCCTACGCCAAGGCGATCGGTGGCCTGCGTGCCGGCGGCATCGGCACCACGTTCACCGAGGAGACCGAGACCGACCTGTTCGGGGAGCAGGCTGTCCTGTGCGGCGGCGCGTCCCAGCTGGTGCAGTACGGCTTCGAGACACTGACCGAGGCCGGGTACCAGCCGGAGATCGCCTACTTCGAGGTGCTCCACGAGCTCAAGCTCATCGTCGACCTCATGGTGGAGGGCGGCATCGCCAAGCAGCGCTGGTCGGTCTCCGACACGGCCGAGTACGGCGACTACGTCTCGGGCCCGCGCGTCATCGACCCGCACGTCAAGGAGAACATGCAGGCGGTGCTCGCCGACATCAAGAACGGCGCGTTCGCGAAGCGGTTCATCGACGACCAGGACGCCGGAGGCCAGGAGTTCAAGGCGTTGCGCGAGAAGGGCGCCCAGCACCCGATCGAGGCCACCGGCAAGGACCTGCGCAAGCTGATGTCGTGGATCAAGGACGCCGACAGCGACTACACCGAGGGCAGCGCGGCCCGCTGACGCCGGCGTCGTGAGTGGGTGCCCGCCCACTGGCCTCCCGCAAGAAACGGCGGTTGCGCGAGCAAACCGTGAGCAATTGCCCACGGGTATGCCGCGCAACCGCCGTTTTGCGGTGGGGCTGTGATCTCCGTGTCACATGGCGGGCGCGAGCATCCACATGGTGGTCACCGCTCTATGCTGACCGGCGGGCACAGCGTGGTGCCGTCCCCGTGTCCCACGAACCAAAGGACTGCCCAGTGAGCAAGCCGATCGTCCTGATCGCCGAGGAACTCTCGCCGGCCACCATCGACGCCCTCGGACCCGACTTCGAGGTCCGCCAGACCGACGGCGCTGACCGCGCCCAGCTGCTGCCCGCGCTCGCCGACGCCGACGCAGTGCTGATCCGCTCGGCGACGAAGATGGACGCGGAGGCGATCGCCGCCGCCCGCAACCTCAAGGTCATCGCCCGCGCCGGCGTCGGCCTCGACAACGTCGACGTCCCGGCCGCGACGAAGGCCGGCGTCATGGTCGTCAACGCCCCGACCTCCAACATCACCTCGGCCGCCGAGCTCGCCGTGGGCCTGCTGCTCGCGACCGCCCGCAACATCGCCCCCGCCAACCAGGCGCTCAAGGGCGGCGCGTGGAAGCGCAGCAAGTACGGCGGCATCGAGCTGCTCGACAAGAAGGTCGGGGTGGTCGGCTTCGGCCGCATCGGCCAGCTCGTGGCGGAGCGCCTCAAGGGGTTCGGCGTGCAGATCCTCGCGTACGACCCCTACGTCTCGGCCCAGCGCGCCGGTCAGCTCGGCGCCCAGCTGGTCACCCTCGACGAGCTGCTCGAGCAGTCCGACTTCATCACGATCCACCTGCCCAAGAGCCCGGAGACCGTCGGCCTGATCGGCAAGGAGGCGCTGACCAAGGTCAAGCCCACCGTGCGTGTCATCAACGCCGCACGCGGCGGGATCGTCGACGAGGACGCGCTCGCCGAGGCCCTTCGCGAGGGCCGTGTCGCAGGCGCCGGCATCGACGTGTTCGCCACCGAGCCGACCACCGAGAGCCCGCTCTTCGAGCACGAGTCGGTCGTCGTCACCCCGCACCTGGGTGCGTCCACGGAGGAGGCCCAGGAGAAGGCCGGTGTCGCCGTCGCCAAGTCGGTCCGCCTGGCCCTCGGCGGCGACCTCGTCCCGGACGCGGTCAACGTCTCCGGCGGTGCCGTGCCCGAAGAGGTCCGTCCCGGCATCGCGCTCGTCGAGAAGCTCGGCCGCATCTACACCGCCCTCGCGGGGGCGGTCCCGGTCCAGCTCGACGTCGACGTCCACGGCGAGATCACCGAGCACGACGTGTCCATCTGGAAGCTCGCTGCGCTCAAGGGCCTGTTCGCCGACATCACCGAGGACCCGGTCACCTACGTCAACGCGCCGCTCATCGCCGAGGAGCGGGGCTGCGAGGTGCGGCTGCTGACCGACCCGGCCACCCAGGACTTCCGCAACGTCACCACCCTGCGGGGTGCGCTCGCCGACGGGTCCATCGTCTCCGTCTCGGGCACACTCACCGGCCCGCGGATGATCGAGAAGATCGTGGGCGTCAACGGGTTCGACCTCGAGGTGGCCATCGCCGAGCACCTCGCGTTCTTCACCTACGTCGACCGGCCCGGCGTGGTCGGCACCCTCGGTCGCCTGCTCGGTGACGCGCAGGTCAACATCGCCAACATGCAGGTGGCGCGCAACGAGAAGGGCGGAGCCGCCCTCGTCGCGCTCACCGTGGACAGCCGGATCCCGGGCGACGTCCTCGCGGCGATCGTCTCCGAGGTGGGCGCCGAGGTGCGCGTGGTCGACCTCGCGGAGTGACGACGACAACCACCCGGTATGCCGGTGGGTCCCCGGAGCGGGGACCCACCGGCATACCTGTCCCCCAGAGGGGCGCGCCGAGCTGCGCCGCATGGTGACTCCACGTGTGCGCCGTCACGTCCAGAGGCGTCTCACGTGGTGGGAAACGGGTTCCGGATAGTTGGACGTCCTCGTAATCTCGAAGGCATGGCGCGGCAGGTCGTAACTCTTAGCCGCCGCGGCGAGCTCCGGTAGTCAGCCAGCTCGCCGCGGAGATCCCGCGTGCGTGGCTGATAGAGGCGCCTGGAATCCAGACGACGCCCCCGAGAAGCACCAGACGAACCGTTTCCCGTTGCTGTGCGGGGAGAGACCACAAGGACTGATCGAAGATGAGCGAAGAGGCACAGAAGGCCCGACAGGCACTGCAGGAGTCCATGGACCTGCGCGAGCAGGGCCATTCCGACGACTGACCCGGCGGGCGCGGCCACGCGCACCGAGACGAACGGCCCCGTGCTCGCGCAGGGGCCGTTCGTCATGCGAGACGCCGATATCAGATCGCAAGACTCGACCTAGGGTGGTGGGCATGGCTCCGGAGGCACCTGCGA